>VERK01000015.1 GCA_018882725.1 Actinomycetota bacterium
AGAGCAACGGTGCCGCCAGCACCGGGGCGCCGAAGGAGCAACCACCCCGGAATCTCTCAGGCAACCGGACCGGATGGGTGAGACAACGCTGGAAAGCGGTTCGCCGCACCGACGGGGAAAGGCGCTCACGCGCCGAAGCTCTCAGGTCCGCCTCGGCGGAGAGACAGCGGGGGAAGCAACCGACGAAAGGCTTCCATGAACCCGACCACGTTGTCGTCGACCCTCGCTTCTCTCTTCGCTCCGTCGTTCCACGAGCGGCACATCGGAATTCGTCATGACGAAATTGCCGACATGCTCGCGGTGATCGGTGCGAGTTCGGTCGACGAACTCATCGAGCGAACCATCCCGAACTCGATCCTGCGCCGCACACCACTCGCCTTGCCCGCGGCGATCAGCGAACCCGAGGTGACGGCCGAACTGAAAGCCTTGGCCGCGATGAATCGCGCCCGTCGCTCGTTCATCGGTCTCGGCTACGCGCAGACCATCACTCCCCCGGTGATCAAGCGCAACGTGCTGGAAAATCCGGCCTGGTACACGTCGTACACGCCGTATCAGCCCGAGATCAGCCAAGGCCGCTTGGAGACGTTGCTCAATTTCCAGACGATGGTGGTCGATCTCACCGGACTACCCGTGGCCAACGCGTCCTTGCTCGACGAAGCGACGGCAGCCGCCGAAGCCATGACGATGGCCAAGCGCATTGGAAAGTCATCGTCGGATCGTTTCTACGTGGACGCTGACACTCATCCGCAGACGATCAACGTGATGCGCACTCGCGCGGTGCCGCTCGGTATCGAGTTGGTGGTGGGCGGTCCGCTCGATCCGTCCTCGGTGTACGGAGCATTGTTGTCGTACCCGACGTCGACCGGTCGCGTGGTCGATTGGCGCGGCACGATCAATGAGCTGCACGCCAACGGTGCCGTCGCCGTCGTGACCACCGATCCGCTGGCCTGTGTGCTGCTGGCCTCACCGGGCAGCCTCGGCGCCGACATCGCGATCGGATCGGCACAACGTTTCGGAGTGCCGATGGGTTTCGGTGGTCCGCATGCGGCCTTCATGGCCACTCGCGAGAACCATGCGCGAACTCTGCCTGGTCGTCTGGTGGGTGTGAGCACCGATGCCGCCGGTCGTCCTGCACTGCGTCTGGCCCTGCAGACACGCGAGCAGCACATCCGACGCGAGAAGGCGACCAGCAACATCTGCACCGCCCAGGCGCTTCTGGCCAACATCGCCGGCTTGTACGCCAGTTGGCACGGTCCGCGGGGTTTGCGACTGATCGCCGAACGAGTGAATCGTCTGGCCGGAGTGATCGCGGCCGCGCTGGTGGATGGCGGCTACTCGCTCGTGCACGACACATGGTTCGACACGATCACCTTCGTCGACACCAAGGGTGCGGCCGGTGATGCGGCTCGGCGCGCTGGCTTCGACATACGTCAGATCGACGCCACGACGTTCGGCGTCACGGTCGACGAAGCGACCACTCTCGACGAGGTCTGCTCGTTGCTCCAGGCTCTCGGAGTCGACGTCGACGTGGATGGATTGAGTGGTCTCGATGCACGCCTGGTCGGTCTGCCCTCCGAACTTCTGCGTTCCGACCAAATACTCACCGCGCCTGCTTTCAACTCGTTCCACACCGAGCACGAGATGTTGCGGTATTTGCGCCGACTCTCCGACCTCGACTTGGCACTCGACCGCACGATGATTCCGCTCGGTTCGTGCACGATGAAGTTGAACGCGACCACGGAGATGGAACCCATCACCTGGTCGGGATTCGCCGACGTGCACCCGTTCGCACCAGCCGACGAATCGGAGGGCTACCGTCAACTGGTGACCCAACTCGAACAGTGGTTGTGCGAGATCACGGGTTACGACGCGGTGAGCCTGCAGCCGAACGCCGGCAGCCAGGGTGAACTGGCCGGCCTTCTCGCCATCCGGGCGTATCACCGCAGTCGTGGAGAGACGGATCGCAACGTGTGTCTCATTCCATCGAGTGCGCACGGAACCAACGCCGCCAGTGCGGTGATGGCGGGAATGCGCGTGGTCGTGGTCGCGTGCGACGAGCACGGCAACGTCGATCTCGACGATCTGCGTCGCCACATCGACACGCACGGCTCACGGATTGCGGCGATCATGGTCACCTATCCGTCCACCCACGGTGTGTTCGAGGACGGCATCGTGGAACTCTGCCGTTTGGTGCACGAGGTGGGCGGCCAGGTGTACGTCGACGGAGCGAATCTCAACGCTCTGGTGGGTACGGCTCGACCCGGTGAGTTCGGTGCCGACGTGAGTCACCTGAATCTGCACAAGACGTTCTGCATTCCGCACGGCGGTGGCGGCCCGGGTGTGGGTCCGGTCGGGGTGCGCGCTCATCTCGCTCCTTTCCTGCCCGGTCACCCCCACGACGAGTCGGCGGTGGTCGGTGCGGTGTCGGCGGCCCCGGTCGGGTCGGCGGGCATCCTGCCGATTCCGTGGGCGTACATCCGGCTGATGGGTCCCGACGGCCTGCGTCGTGCGACCGAGATGGCCATCGTGAACGCGAACTACGTGGCGCGTCGGCTCGCCCCGCACTACCCCGTTCTGTACACCGGACGTGAGGGGTTCGTGGCCCACGAATGCATCATCGACATTCGTCCGATCACCAAGACGACGGGCGTGAGTGTGGACGACATCGCCAAGCGATTGATGGACCACGGGTTCCACGCCCCCACCATGAGTTTCCCGGTGGCCGGCACACTGATGATCGAGCCCACCGAGAGCGAAACACGGGCCGAGCTCGACCGCTTCTGCGACGCGATGATCGCCATTCGCGCCGAGATCGACGAAGTGGAGGCCGGTCGCATCGCGGTGGACGACAGTCCTCTTCGGCACGCACCTCACACACTGGCCGACCTCGTGGGCGACTGGACGCGTTCGTACTCTCGTGAAGTGGGGGCTGGGCGGTCGGCCTATCGCACCCCAGTGAGCCGGATCGACGCTGCGTACGGCGATCGCAACCTGGTGTGCACCTGCGAGCCGCTGAGTTCGTACGTCGATCGGTAGGTTGGCGCCATGAGCAGCCAACAGAACAACCATGGTCTTGGTGACGTGATGTCACTCCTCGGTGGGGTCAATCCAGTGGCCATGGCCGGCAAGGCGGTCGAGACCATGGTGACTCTCACGGGTGAACTCGTGCAGACCCTGGCCAACTTCAACGACACCATGCGCGAACTGAACACGGCGGCGCGCCGGGTGAACTCGCTGCTCGATGACATCGAGGCTCCGATTCGCGCCATCGTTCCGCAGGTTCAGGCCGGTGTGAAGCAGGCTCGATCGACGATCAAGCGCGTGGACGGTGTGCTCGGGCAGGTGGGTTCGTTGCCTGGTGACGTGGCCAAGGCCGTGTCGACACTGGGCGACCTGGCCGGACGTTTGTCGCCGTTGGCGGCGTTCGCCGAATCCGCCGGCGGGCTGTTCGGCGTGAAGCCGAACAAATGATTCGGGTCAAGCCGAACAAGTAACGCGTTACTTCACGAACGGCGTGGGAACCACGCGGCCCGCGAGCATCGACCCGCGCACGTCGATCGACACGTCGTCGCCGATCGACACCGTCGGCTCCAGGAAGGCCAGCGCGATGCCGTGGCCGAGGATGGGCGAGAAGTTGCCGCTCGTCACCGTTCCGACGGCTCGATCGCCGATCATGACCGCACAGTCGGCGCGCGGTGGGCGGCGTCCATCGGTGGCGATACCTCGCAAGATGCGATGGACTCCTCGCTCCTTCTCGGCAGCCAGGGCGGCGCGACCACGAAAGTCGCCTTTGTTCCACGCCACGACCCATTCGAGACCGGCCTGCAGGCTGGTGATTCCGGTCCCGAGTTCGTGGCCGTGCAACGGCAGGCCGGCTTCGAGCCGCAGAGTGTCGCGGGCGCCGAGACCGGCTGGCGTGATGTCGGCCCCGACGATCGCAGTCCAGAGTGCGCTGGCCGAGTCGCGGGGTACGGCGATTTCGACACCGGGTTCGCCGGTGTAGCCGGTTCCCGCCACCACGCACTCGACACCGCTCCACGAGAGCGTCTGCACGTGGAAGCGCTTGACGGCTGCTGCCTCCGCGAAGACGGACGACAGTTTGGTACGGGCATTCGGACCCTGAACCGCCAGGACGGCTCGCGTCGACGTGATGTCGGAGCCGCCGATGGCTTCGACCACGCGTGATGTGTTCGATGCGTTGGGCATCACGTCGAACGTACGACCGTCAGGATGCCACCACACGATGATGTCGTCGAGAACCGAGCCATCCGCTGTGTCGAGCAAGTGGGTGTACTGGGCGCGACCCGGACCGACTTTGTCGAGGTCGTTGGTGAGTGCTCGTTGGAGGACGTCGAAGCCGTCGATCACTCGCACCGTTCCGAGATGGGAGACGTCGAACACGACGGCGTCGCGTCGGCACGCTTCGTGCTCGGCGATGGTTCCCGAGGGGTACTGCAAAGGCATGTCCCAGCCGCCGAACGGCGTCATCTTGGCGCCGAGAGCGCGGTGCTCGGAGTCGAGCGGCGAGTAACGCAGATGGCTCACGTCAGCTGACGCGGCGCAGAGCGAGATCGGGATACAGCGCGACGATCTTGTCGTCGACTTGATCCTTCACCTGCGCGAGAGGCAGCAGGTTGAGAACTCCCTGGCCCCGACGAACCACGTCGATGAGGTCGTCGCCACGACACAGGATGACGCTGGCCCCTTCGATCACGAGGTGAGCCGATGTGATGTCGTCATCGACGTGACTGCGGAGATACGCGAACACGTCACGCACCGACTCGAGACGGATGCCGGCATCGAGCAGGCTCTTGACCATGCGCAGTTCGAGGAGATTGCGGTAGCTGTAGTGGCGACGGGTGCCACTCCCCTTCGCATCGTTCACGGCCGGGCGAACGAGGTCGGTGCGAGCCCAGTAGTCGAGTTGGCGATACGAGATTCCGACGATGTCGGCAGCCTGCGTTCCTGAAAACGTCTTGTCGCTCACGAAACCCCCTCGACGGAATTACAACGGTGTAGCAGGGTACGGCCACCCTCCCCGACCGTCAACCTTCACCCGAAGACGGGGCTCTACGGTGCGAAGTCTTCGGGCTTGATGCTGTCGATGAAGTCCCGGAACTCGTCGACGAGTTCGTCGACCTCGCCGGGGGCCTGCCCGTCATCGTCGTCTTCGTCGTCATCGTCGAATTGGGCGATGCGTCCCGCGGTGTCCATGACCGAATCGTCGACGTAGATGCCACAACCGGCGCGCACCGCGACGGCGATCGCGTCGGACGGGCGAGCCGAGATGGTGAGTGGTCCTTGGCGCGTCTTGAGGTGCAGTTCGGCGAAGAAGGTTCCTTCGCTCACATCGGTGATCACGACCTTGTCGAGATCGGCGCCGAGCGAGCCGAGAACGTCGACCAAGAGATCGTGGGTGAGCGGACGCGGAGGGACCTTGCCCGACATGCCGATCTGGATACTGCCGGCCTCGGGCTCGCCGATGTAGATCGGAAGAACTCGGCGCTCGCCCTCACGCTCGCGCAAGAACACCACGTGCACGCGCCCGGGCATTTCCAGGCGAACACCGACGAGTTCGAGTGCGATCACGATGCCGACAGTACCCCGGTTTTCGGTCAGCGTGGATCGCGCAAAGACCCGAGCGACCGGGCCAACAAGATGGCCCGGAGACGTCCACCGAGTTCGGTGAGGTCGTCGAGCAGCGCGTTGGCTTCGGAACGGGAATCAGGTGCACGGCGACGCAGGATGGGCAGGACCCGTTGCTCGAACAGGCCGGCCTCTCGTTCGGCGGCGATCTTCCAGGCTTTCAGGTGACGAACGTCCAGCCCGGCGTCGGCGAAGCCACGGGCCACTTCGGCCAGGGCCAAGTCGTGCTCGTCGAAGAGCGGCTGACCACCCACCGATCGTCCGTCGGCACGCGGAGTGACGAGTCCGAACGACTCGAGTTCGGCCAAGGTGGCCTCGTCGAGGCCGCTCGTCTGAAGGATCTCGGCCCGGGTGTACGTGGCCGGACGCCCGATCGAGTCGGACGGGTCGGGCGGTGCGGGCCGCCTGGGGGTCTTGTCGACGATGACCGCAGCCGACTTGTTGGTCCGCGTACTGGGGTGGGCCGGAGGGGCTTCCGGTACCGCTTCGGCCGCCGGCTCGTCGTGTCGCTCGGTGCCCGCTCGTTCGAGTCCGTGCGGAGGTGTGTCGAGACGATCCTTGATCACGCGCAACGGCAGAAAGTTCTCGCGCTGCTCGCGCAGAATGAAACGCAGCCGTTCGACGTCGTCGTCGTAGAACTTGCGGTATCCCGACGCGGTGCGTTCGGGAACGATCAGGCCCTGGCTCTCGAGGAATCGAATCTTCGAGATCGTGACGTCGGGGAACTCTTCGAGGAGCAGTCCGAGAACTTCTCCGATCGAGAGATACGGACGCTCAGCAGTCGAGCGAGAGTTCACACCGACTCCGACGGAGCGATGAACAACAGGCGGAAGCGACCGACCAGGATCTCGTCGCCTTGCTGGAGAACGACCGAGTCGACACGACGCTGGTTGACGTAGGTGCCGTTGAGCGAACCCACGTCGCGCAACACGTACTCGACACCGTGGCGCTCGATCTCGGCGTGGCGGCGAGACACCGAGATGTCGTCGAGGCTGACGTCGCTGTCGGGATGGCGGCCCAGACGCGTGGGCGTTCCGCTCAAGGTGAACCGATCACCCGCTTGCGGGCCCGAACGCACCATGAGTGTTGCGGCCGCATGGGTGCCGACGGTCGCTCCGTCATCCGAATCGGGTCCGAAGATGTCGGCTCGTGAGAGTGCCTGAGTGCGATCGGAGTCGGCCGTCATGGATGTGCCGCACGACGAGCAACGACCGGAGTCGTCGGCGTTTCGTGCGCCGCACTGCGGGCAGAACGAGGGCATCTCAGGCGCCGATCAGTTGCGAGTACGCGGCCGCTTCGAGCAGGTGCGACACGTCGTCGGAGTCCATACGGATCTCACAGATCCAGCCGCGACCGTAGGGATCGGTGTTGATGAGACTCGGATCGGCGATCAATTCGTCGTTGATGGACACCACGGTGCCGCTGACGGGCGCGTAGATGTCGGACACTGACTTGGTGGATTCGACTTCGCTGAACGACTCGCCCATCACGACGACACGATCGACTTCGGGTGCCTCGATGTACACCACGTCACCCAACGCGTCCTGAGCGAAGTCGGTGATACCGATGCGAGCGACCCGGCCCGAGACCTTCACCCATTCGTGATCGCTCGAATACAGCAGCCCCTCGTGCACACCCATGTCGCACAATGTAGTCGGCGAGTGCCGGACGGGCGATCAGCGACCGGACGGACGCTCAGCGAGCAGTCAGGCTTCGCCGGATGGTGGGCACGTAGGCCAACGCGGTGTAGTAGCTGAGGGCCAGTCCGATGGGCCCGATGATCCACGAGGCGACGGTGAAGAATTCGTCGATCACGATGTCGCTCTCGCCCATCACGAAGCCCGGAAACGTGAACATGAGAATGAACGTGGCCCACTTGCCCAAGTACGTCACGTCGAAGCGCTCCATGTCGAAGAAGAGGGTGAGGACCGCGACCACTCCCCCGAAGACAACCTCGCGCACGAGTACCGCCAGGCAGAACCACCACGGGGCCGAGCCGTCGATCATGATCGCGACGAGAGCCACCACGAAGAGCAATCGGTCGGCCGTGGGGTCGAACATCTTGCCGAATTCGCTGACTTGGTCGAAGCGGCGAGCCACCCAGCCGTCGACCCAATCGGTGGCGCCCAGGGCTCCGAGGAGCCAGGCCGCCGCCTGGCGGTCGTCTCGGCCGAACAGGAGCCACAGGAAGATGGGCAGGCAGCACAGCCGCAGAAGGGTGATCAGGTTGGGCCAGGTGGCGACACCCGACCAGACCGATCCTGCCGAGACCGTGGCACGGCCCGTCGTGTCGTCTGGTCGCTTGGTCATGGATCGACAGTACCCAGCCGGGCGCGGTCGGCTCTATGGTTCAGGGCATGGGGGCCAGTGATCTGAGCGGAATGGTCGTCGTCGTCACCGGGGGTGGTTCGGGACTGGGAGCCCAGTTCTCCCGGCGCCTGGCGGCTGACGGTGCGCACGTGGTCGTCGGCGACCGCGACGAAGTCGCGGCCGGCCGAGTCGCGACCGAGGTCGGCGGCGAGGCGGCGGTGTTCGACGTGACCGACTCGGCGGCGTTCGATGCCGCGGTCGATCGCGTGGTGGCCCATCACGGGCGACTCGATGTCTTGATCAACAATGCGGGTATCGCGCCGCCCCGGGCGCCCGACCGCGATCAGAAGGCCTTTGCCAACGCCGTGAAGCGGGCCGAGGGCCGGATCGACGAACTCGAACCACTCGACGTGACCCTCGGTATGACCGATGCCGAATGGGACGTCATGATCCGGATTCACTTGCACGGCACGTTCTACGGAACGCGGGCCGCGCTTCGGCACATGATGCCGCGCCGTTCCGGCTCGATCATCAACGTCTCGTCGATCATGGGTCTGCGTCCGGCTGCTGGAGCACCGCACTACTGCGCCGCCAAGGCCGGCATCGTTGCGCTCACCAAGTCGACCGCCCAGGAAGTGGCCCCGTTCGGCATCCGGGTCAACGCGGTCGCTCCCGGATGGGTGGACACCCCTCTGCTCGCTCCGATGGATCCGATCTCGATCGCCGGGATCACCGCGCAGATTCCGATCGGGCGAATGGGTCGACCCGAGGAGTTGGCCGAGGTCGTTCGTTTCCTCGCCGGCCCGGAGTCGTCGTATTGCATCGGTGACGTGTTCGCCGCGTCCGGAGGGTGGGTCTGATGGCGACGGTGTTCTCGCTGATCATCGAGGGTCGGATTCCGGGAACGTTCGTGTGGAAGGACGAGCGGTGCGTCGCCTTCATGACCATCAATCCGATCGCCGATGGACACGTGCTCGTTGTGCCGCGTGACGAGATCGATCATTGGGTCGACTGTTCGCCGGAGTTGTCGCGTCATCTGTTCGAGGTGGCGCACGAGATCGGTCGAGCCCAGATGGCGGCCTTCGCGTGTGAGCGGGTGGGTTTGATCATCGCGGGATACGAAGTGCCCCACACCCACCTCCACGTGATTCCGACGTCGAGCATGGCTGATCTGTCGTTTGCCAATGCGGCGGCCTCAGTCGAACGCGATGCGCTCGAAGCGGCGGCAGCGAAGATCCGCAGCGCACTACGCGCAGCCGGCCGGAGCGAAGCGTCTGAGTGATCGACTGACCGATCGCGCCAGCGGGTGCGAGTCAACGTGTGATCGGTGCGATCAACTCGGGACCGTTGTTGCGAATCGAGTTGACGATCGGGGCCACGTCGATCACTCGCACCACTCCCCGCTCGGCGGGCATCATCAATGCGTTCAGTTCGTCATGGTCGGTGTGGGTGACGTCCAACCACGTCGACCAGTCGTCGGGTTCGAGAATGACCGGCATGCGATCGTGGATCGGAGCCATCGTGTCGTTCGCCGAGGTGGTCACGATGCAGCACGTGTGCAACCACGGAGCCTCCTCGCCCGCGGTCGGGTCGCGCCACGATGCCCACAGGCCGGCCACGGCCAAGGGCTGACCGTCGGACCGAGTGACGTAGACCGGTTCCTTGGGTGATTTCGCCGGCCGCGGTGAGTCGTAGACGGTCCGCCATTCGTAGAACCCGTCCATCGGCACGATGCATCGTCGCGAAGAGGCCGACGATCGGAACGACGGCTTCTCGAACACGGTCTCGCTACGGGCGTTGATGAGTCGAGCCGATCCGCTCGGGTCTTTCGACCAGTGTGGAACGAGACCCCACTGGAATCGTCCGAGCCGCCGGTGGCCCTCACTATCGTTGGCGACTGCCGCGACTCGCGTGGTGGGCGCGACGTTGTAGTTGGGTCGGAATTCGTCGAAGAGGCTCGGCGATGGCTCGGCCGTCGCGAAGATGGCCGCCAGTTCGTCGGGAGGGGTGAGCGATGTGAAACGTCCGCACACGATCGCCACGGTACTGCTCTGTGCCGCCTGTGGAACGGGTACACCGGGCGCGAACCCAACGAGCACCTCTCTGTCGACGGTTGGTTCGACGAGCTCCGTTACGACGGTCGCCGACACGATCGCAGCCAGCACGAGTTCCAGCACGAGTTCCAGCACGACGGTCGCCGATTCGACGAGCACGGCTCCGGTCGGAGCGTCCACGGCGGCAGCCGACCCGAAGCGGTTCGACCCCATCATCGACGAATGGACGGCCGGTTCAGCCGATGTGTCGGTGGTCGTCTGGCGGAACGGACGGGTCGTTCACGAGTGGGTTCGATCGCGCCGGGGCGACCTCACCGCATCGGCTCGGTTCCGGATCGCCAGTATCTCGAAGGTGGTCACGGCCCTGACCGTGCTGCGCTTGGTCGACGCCGGTTCGATCGATCTCGACCAGCCGGTGCTCGAGCAACTCTCGAAGGACACCGGTTGGCCGCTCGGCGATCCGCGCATGGAGGCGATCACGACGCGTCATCTTCTCGCTCACCTGAGTGGCTTCGCATCGAATCCGGATCTCTTCTTCGCGTCGCCGAACACGAGTCCGGACGACGTGGTGCGAAGTCTCCTCGGAGGAGTTCTCGAGACGGATCCGGGCTCGTCGTTCGAGTATTCGAATGCGAACTTCGTTCTGTTGGGACGAATCATCGAGATGGTCACCGGTCGCTCGTACGTCGACGTGGCCAAGGCCGAGGTGTTGAATCCGCTCGGAATCGACGATGCCGAGTATGCCTCGACCGATTCGTGGTCGCCGGGAGACGCTCGGCATTACGTGCGCCCGGGACGCAATTACATGGAACTGCTCGGTCCGGCCGGAGCGTGGGTGATGTCGGCGAAGTCAGTCGCCGTAGTACTCGCGGCGGCCGATCCCGACGGATCGGGATCGCTTCTCTCTCGGCGCCTTTCGAGGATGATGGTGTCTCCTTCGTCAGCAGGAGTCGACGATGGTTCATGGACGTACGGTTTGGGTATTCGGATCTTCCCCGATGGAAGCTGGGGCCACACCGGAACCATCGAATCGGTGCGCGCAGTTGCCTTGCGATTGACGGACGGCACGATTCTCGTCGTTCTCGTGAATGGCGACGCACCTCGGGTGACCGACGAGTTCGTGGCGGCCTTGCTCTTCGCGAATGTGCTGGATCGACTGCCGTGAACGTCAGACACCCATGGGGCGTGCCGGAGACACGTTGTAGGTGAGTACCGAGCGGGCGATCAACTTGCCCGACGTCGCACCGACGATCTCGGCTTCGCAGAAGACCACGGAACGGCCTCGCTTCACGATCCACCCCTCGGCCACCGCGTCTTCCTTCACGAGGGCAGACAAATACTGCACGTGCATGTCGACGGTCGAGTAACCGACGTCGGCGCCGTAGCGCGAGCCGATGGCTGGAACGACCACCACGTCGAGGAGGGTGGCGATCGCTCCCCCGTGAACGACGCCCATCGGTTGCTCGAGTTCGGGCCGGAATGGCAGTCGCATTCGGCAATAGTCGAAGCGAACTTCCTCGACCTCGACTCCGACGTGCTGAATGAAGTAGATCCGCTCGCCGCGCCCGAACTTCGCCCAGCGAGCCTTCGATTCGTCGTCGAGTTCCTCGAAATGTTCGGCCCGAGGAGTCATTCGGTATCCGTTCTCACTCTCGTCACTTTGGCACAACCCATCGGAAACCGAAGCACCGACTACGAGTGGTACGGTCCGCTCATGAGGCTGCTCGTTTCCTCGGTCGTCGGCTCGCTGGCCGCCATGACGATCGCCAACATCGTCACCACGGTGTACCTCCATCGCGCGTTGGCTCACCGTGCGCTCACCCTGCGCGGACCGGCCCGGTTCCTCTTCCGTGTGCTGGTGTGGGTCAGCACCGGGATCAAACCACGAGAATGGGTGGCCGTCCACCGCAAACACCACGCCTACACCGATGTGGAAGGAGATCCGCACTCTCCCGTTCTCCTCGGCTGGGGTCGCGTTCAGTTGACCAATGTGGCGTTGTATCGAAAGGCGGCGCGTGACGCCGACACCTTGCGCTACGCGCGTGATCTACCGTCCGACCGCTGGGACCGCTGGCTCTTCGATCGATCGCTCCTCGGTCTCGCAATCGGTATTGCGGTTCTCGTGGTTGCTCTCGGACCGCTCGTAGGCGCCATCGTGGCAGTCGGGCACACCGTGCTGTACATCTCGGGTTCGGCGGCCGTGAACGGAATCGGTCATCACTTCGGCCGTCGCCCCTACGCCAATCGAGCGGGAAATCTGCAGTGGTTGGCGTTCCTCACCGCCGGTGAAGGTCTGCACAACAACCACCACGCCGCTCCGACGTCGGCCAAGTTGTCGCACCGGTGGTACGAGATCGACCCGGGCTGGTGGTGCATTCGTGCGCTCACGATCGTGCGCTTGGCCAAGGTTCGGTTCACCTCACCGCGCGTGGCCTGATGCAAGTTGCCGCTCGATCGATTGTTGGCCACGCGGCCGCGGGAGTGGTGTCGTTCGGACGCTCGATCGAATCGGTCGACCTCGGCTCGGTGCCGGCCGACCTCGAGACCTTCGACTACCTCTGCCCGGGTTTCGTCGATCTTCAGGTGAATGGATACGACGACATCGATCTGTGGCGCGCCGCCCGCACGCGCGACCACACGGCGATCGCCCGCCTCTCGGAACGCTTGCTCGATCACGGGGTCACGTCGTGGCAGCCGACCCTCGTGACCGCTCCGCTCGATCACTACCGCGATGCTCTGGACTTCTTGACGGACACTCCTCTGTCCGGCGCCCATCGCATCGGTGTCCACCTCGAAGGGCCGTTCCTCGGGCGAGCTCCCGGCGCCCATCGTCGCGACCACATCGTCGACGTCGATCCCGACTTCATCGCATCACTCCCGGCGGTCGTGTCGATGGTGACCATCGCGCCCGAGAGTCGTGGGTCGAGTCAGGCGATCGCTTCGCTGGTGTCACGTGGAATTCGCTGCTCGCTCGGACATTCACGACCCACTGCTGCTGAGTACGCCCTGTCTCGATCGGCCGGAGCCACCGCCGTGACTCATCTGTTCAACGCGATGTCGGGGGTCGAGCATCGGGATCCCGGTCTGGCCACGTGGGCGCTGCTCGACGACGCGTTGACTCTCGGTCTCATCGCCGACGGAGTGCACGTTCATCCCGACGTGATTGCGCTGGTGTTCAGAACGGCCGCTGATCGAATCGCGCTGGTGTCCGACTCGATCGGCTGGGCCGATGGGCGGAAAGACGGGGCTCCGGTTGGTGGCGGCGTCGAGGTCCGCGATGGTGCACCACGTCTCGCCGACGGCACTCTCGCCGGTACGAATCTGACCCTCGATCGAGCGGTTCGGGTGTGCGTCGATGCGGGCGTTCCGGCCGACATCGCTTTCCTCGCGGCATCGCGGACACCGGCTCGTCTCATGGGCCTCGACGATCGTGGATCGATCGAACCACGACGACGAGCCGATCTGGTCGCCTTCGATCGCGACTTGCGAGTGGCGGCCGTGTGGCTCGAAGGGTCCCGCGTCCGCTGACGGAATTACGGTGGCCACATGCAGATCGTGTCGGCCCTCTTCGTCGAGAACTTCCAGCTGCGTCAGGCTCCTGGGCCGAGCACGCGGATCGACATCACAGGAGCCATGTTTTCGATGGCTTCTCCGTCTCCGGTGCCCGTCACCATCGATCCCCATCTGGTGGCGCTCATCTACTGCGCTCCCGAGCAGGACGGATCGGGAGTGTTCGAAGTGGTGTTCCGTCGGGGCCACCTCGAAACCGATGAGCAGGTGGCGCGCAACGTGAGTCCGTTCACGGTCGAGCCCGGGAAGTTCACCTATCGCCTCGTGAAGGGTGAGCTCGAGTTCACCGAGTACGGCCAGATCTTCGCGCATTGCCGCGTCGACCGCGGTCCGTGGCACATCGTTCCGTTCACGCTGCTTCCGCCGGCCTGACCCGGCTCCGATTACAGTCGGCTCTCGTGCCCACCGAACTCGATCGCCAGGCCGTCAACATCATCCGCGGTTTGGCGATGGACGCTCCGCTGGCCGCCAAGAGCGGCCATCAGGGCACGGCCATGGCGCTGGCTCCACTCGGCCACGTTCTCTACAGCCGCGTCATGAAGCACGATCCGAGCGATCCGTCGTGGCCCGATCGCGACCGATTCGTTCTGTCGGCGGGTCACGCATCGATCCTCCAGTACGCGCTGTTGTACTTGAACGGATACGGCGTGGAGATGAGCGACCTGAAGGCATTCCGGCAGTGGGGATCGGCCACACCTGGTCACCCCGAGCGCGGCCATACGCCCGGTGTCGAAGTCACCACCGGCCCACTCGGCCAGGGTCTGGCCAATGCGGTCGGACTCGCACTGGCCGAACGCAACCTGCGGGCTCGATTCGGAGCCGAACTGAGCGACCACCACACCTGGGTGATCGCAGGCGACGGTTGCTTGATGGAAGGCGTGAGCCACGAGGCGGCCTCGTTCGCCGGCCACCAACGCTTGGGTCGTCTGATCGTGGTGTTCGACGACAACAAGATCACGATCGACGGTGGCACGTCGCTCACATGCTCCGACGACGTCGTCGCCCGCTTCACGTCGTACGGCTGGTCGGTCCGTCAGCTCGGTGAGATCGGTGAAGACGTCGATGCTCTCGAGCGAGCGCTCGTCGACGCTCGCGACTCCGATGACGATCGTCCGAAGTTGCTCGTCTTGCGCACTCGTGTCGGTACGCCGTCGCCCGACTGGACCGACAAGCACGAGGCACACGGCAACCCGTTCACGGCCGAACACGTGTCGCGTACGAAAGCCGTGATGGGTATTCCCGACGAGCCGTTCTGGGCTCCTGAAGCACTCGTGAACGAATGTCGTGGACTCAGCGCTCGCGGTCGTGCGCAGCGCGAAGCGTGGCAGAAGCGCTTGTCCTCGTCGTCGGCGCGAGCCGATTGGGACGCGACATGGTCGTCGGGTCGACCCGGATGGTCCGAGGCCTTGCCCCGGTTCGACGAGGGTCAACAGATCGCCACGCGCGTTGCGGTCCAGAAGGCTTTCGACGCGGTTGCCGGTGGATTTCCCGCTCTGGTCGCCGGTGCCGCCGATCTCACCGGAAACACCGGGGCGAAGTTGTCGGGTGCTGCGCCCATGGCGGCCGCCAGTCCGGAAGGTCGCCAGATCTACTACGGCGTGCGCGAACATGCGATGGGCTCGATCATGGTGGGTCTGGCTCTCCACGGCGGTGTTGTCCCGGTCGGTGGAACGTTCTTCGTGTTCTTCGACTACATGAAGCCGCCCGTTCGACTGGCCGCTCTCTCGCGAGCGAGGTGCGTGTTCGTCTTCAGCCACGACTCGGTCGGGGTGGGCGAAGACGGCCCGACTCATCAGCCGATCGAACACTTGGCCGCCTTGCGGGCGATCCCCGACTTGCAGATCATTCGTCCCGCTGACGCCAACGAGACGTCGGCTGCGGTGCGCGTCGCTCTCGAGCACGACGGACCCACGGTGTTGGTCCTCAGTCGTCAGAACCTTCCCGTCCTCACCGACGGTTCGGCGGTCGATCGCGGCGCTGGGGTGGTCCACGCCTCCACCGGAACGCCAGTGGCTCAGATCGTGGCCACCGGAAGTGAAGTGTCGATCGCCGTGGAGGCGGCCCGCGCGTTGGCCGCCGACGACGTCGCGGTCTCGGTGGTGTCGATGCCGTCCTGGGACCGGTTCGAATCGTGGCGACGCGCCGACCGTGCCGGAGCCGACGCGGTGCTGCGACCCGACCTTCCCACGGTGTCAGTCGAGGCCGGAGCCACTCTGGGCTGGGAGCGTTACGCCGATCGGTGTCTCGGAATCGATCGCTTCGGCGCGAGCGCACCGGGCAACGTGGCGTTGGCCCAGCTGGGTATGAACGCCGAGGCCGTGGCCGCAGCCGTGCGCTCGCTTGTGTCACGCTAGGCGAATGACCAACCTCTTTCGACTGTCGTCCGAGCAAGGCCAGAGTCCGTGGCTCGACAATCTGAAGAGGAGTTACCTCACCAGCGGAGAGTTGCAGCGCTGGATCGACAAAGGCATTCGTGGCCTCACGTCCAACCCCACGATCTTCCAGAAGGCGATTCAGGGTTCGAACGACTACGACTCACAGTTCCGTGATCTGGTGACGGCTCAGCGATCGATCGCCGAGTCGTATTGGGAGATGGTCGTTTCCGACATTCGAGGCGCGCTCGATGTGTTCGCTCCGCTGTATTCGTCGTCGAATGGTGCCGACGGATTCGTGTCGGTGGAAGTCGACCCGAATCTGGCCCACGAAGCGGGTGGAACTCTGCAGGCTGGCCGCGAACTGTGGCAGCGAATCGACCGACCCAACCTCATGATCAAGATTCCGGCCACCGAAGAGGGTCTTCCAGCCATCCGCTCGATGATCGCCGAGGGACGCAACGTCAACGTGACTCTCATCTTCGGGCTCGATCGCTATCAGAAGGTGATGGAGGCGTACATCGACGGTCTCGACGATCGCGTTCGAGCCGGTGGGGCGCCGTCGGGTATCGCGAGTGTGGCTTCGTTCTTCATCAGTCGTGTCGATACCGAGATCGATCGCCGCCTCGACGAGGTCGGTACCGCCGAAGCGTTGGCATTGCGAGGTCGGGCTGCGGTGGCACAAGCTCGGTTGGCGTACGACGCGTTCAGTCGCACCTTCAGCGGTTCGCGCTGGGACTCGTTGAAGAACGCCGGCGCCGCGGTACAGCGTCCGCTATGGGCATCCACGAGCACGAAGAATCCGGCGTACCCCGACACCTTGTACGTCGACGAACTGATCGGCCCCGACACCGTGAACACCCTTCCCGACACGACGGTCGATGCGTTCATCGATCATGGTCGGGTGTCCCGAACCATCGATACCGACGTCGACGGTGCTCGCGCGACCTGGGACGCGATCGGTCGTTTGGTCGATCTCGACGACGTGGCCGCACGACTCGAGCGAGAGGGTGTGACCGCGTTCCAGAAGAGTTTCGACGAACTTCTCGGTGCGCTCACGGCCAAGTCGGCCGAGCTCTGAACCGATCAGTCGGATTGAAGAAGGTGCGCCGCTTTCTCGATCGCTCGTCGGGCTTGGGTGATGGTGCGGTCGATGTCGGGTCGGGCCGACTTTCGCTCACTGGCCTCACGCAGCACGTCGAACGAGATCTCGTCGAGTGACGCACTGATCGATTCGAGTTGGGTGGCGATCTCGGCCAGCCGTCGTCGCGTGGATGCATCGATTCGATCGTTCATGTTTCCCTCGTTCTTCGTGTCATCGCTTCACGTCGTCGAGTCGAGTGTGGCGGCAATGATGTCGATGGGGTGTCGCACGTCGAGGCCGGCCGACGACAGGTGCTGCAAACAGCCGGGATTGGCCGAGGCCACGACCGTGCCGACGCCGGCGGCTGCGTTGATGGCGGCCACCTTGCGACTCCGGGCTTCACGGGCCAGAGTGGGCTGCAACAGCGCGTACGCTCCCCCGGCCCCACAGCACAGTCCGTCGTCGGCGATCTCGATCGTGTCGGCGAAGGGAGCCAGGCACTCGCGTACGGCTCCGTGTGCACGTTGGACGTGGCGGAGATGGCAAGGGTCCTGAACGACCACTCGTTCACGCTGGGCGGGTCGAGGTAACTCGTGCACGCGTGGAGCCAGCCACTCGTGCACATCGAGAACACGCGCCGAGAAAGCACGGGCCTCGTCGGTGTCGAGCAGGTGTCCGTAGTCCTTCAGGGCGGCGCCACAGCCGGCTGAGTTCACGAGGATCGGAGCGTTGCCGGGCATCGAACGCATCGTGCGGTGGGCCAACTCTCGACTGTCGAGGCCGGCGTGTGTGTGCAGCGCACCACAGCAGGCCCCTCCTGACACGCCGAACGTGGTGCCGAGGCTCGAGACGACTCGTGCCGTCGAACGGTGGGTTCGACGTTGCCACGCATCCATCACGCACCCGGTGAAGATCCACACGTCGGGGGTTGTCGACGTCGCTCTCAGTGCCGGGCCATTACGAACAGGAATCGGACCCGGGTCGAAACGTCGAGGTACGAGATGCGCGCGACGAGCGACGGCGAGAACGCGAGACCCGATGAGAACGATGCGATGACGGGGCAGGAGACCGAGACCGACTCGCAACCAGCGCGGCACTGTCGAGTTCGCTACCTGTTGGTCGGATGCCAGGTTGCGCTTGGTGTGCTCGATGAGACGCCCGTACGGCACGCCGCTCGGACACGCTGGCTCGCAGCCGCGACACTGGATGCACGTGTTGAGAAAGTGGGCAACGTCCCGGTCGACGGCGATCGCACCCGACTCGACCGACCGCATGATGGCGATACGCCCGCGGGGTGAGAGTGCTTCTTCGCCCGAGATGCGGAACGTGGGGCAGTGCGGAAGGCACAACCCGCAACCGACGCAGGTATTGAGGTCCTCGTCGATCGACACGACTTCAGAGTATTCGGTCTACTCTTCCCGCATGGTTTTCGATCATCTGGTCGCTGTCGAACACATGGCTGAAGCCATTCGGTCGCGGGCCGAAGCCGAGCCGTCTCTGGAGATTCCTGATTGTCCGGGCTGGAACGCGCGTCGCCTGCTCGGACACATGGGATCGGTGTACGCGATGATGAGCAATATCGTCGACACCCGCGCTTCGGCGTTCGGTCCCCCACGACCCGATCAGAAGGCTCCCACCGAAGGACCGCTCTCCGAATGGTTCGCGGCTCGACTCGACGAGGTCCTGATTGCTCTTCGTGACCGGCCCATCACCGACCCCCAGTGGTCGTGGACCGCCGATCACACCGTTGGCTTCTACCACCGTCGTTTGGCGTTCGAGTCGGCCGTTCACCTCGCCGACGTCCAACGGGCGCGAGGTGAGATGGTCGCGATCGATCGCGCTCTCGCGGTGGCAGGAATCGACGAGTTCTTTCAGTTGATGCTCCCGGCGTCATCGAAGCCGAAGCCGAATGGATCGCTGCATCTTCATTGCACCGACGGTGACGGTGAATGGCTCGTTCGTAACGTCGACGACACGATCGTCACCACCCACGAACACCTCAAAGGTGACGCCGCTTGGCGCGGGCCGGCCTCGGCGCTCTTCCTCTATGCGTGGGGACGGCGAAGCGACTCGGTCGAGGTGATCGGTGACCAAACGGTGTCGACGTCCTGGGCCGCTGCCGCGCCGTAATTCGCTGCCGACTGACTCACTGCGGAAAGAGCACGTCCGGATTCAGACGGCGTGCAGGGTCGAATTCGTCGAGGAGCCGGACTTCGATGTCGTTCGGAGCGGTACGACGATCGGGCTGTGGGACGACGTGGTGGACGATGCCGACACCAACCTCGGCCCAGACCGGTTGGTCAGCCGCGCCAACGACGATCGGCACATCGACCGGGGCAACTGACCAGCGGTGGAGTGTGCGATCAGCGTCGATCGGAGGCCCATCGACGGCCACCAGACCGAAGCGATCGGCGCTGGCCGCGATGTCGTCGGGATGACCATCGAGTCTGATCGACAGTTGCTGTCCGTTCCAGAGGAGAGCGGCCGGTCGGTACAACTCCGCCTGGAGATGGCTGACGCGCGACCAATCGGCGTCGACGACGAACCACGACGACGACGTCGGAATCGGCCGCGTGCGCAGGATCACGCGGGCGATGAAACCGAGACGGCCGAACGAGCCCACCAACAATCGGGCCACGTCGAAGCCACTCACGTTCTTGACGGTGGGGCCGCCCACGTTCACCAAT
>VERK01000179.1 GCA_018882725.1 Actinomycetota bacterium
CCGTTACCGCCGCTCGCTCCCGCGCCGCCGGCACCACCGTCGCCACCGATCCCGCCGGCTCCACCCGTTCCCCCGGCGCCACCACTTCCGCCCACGCCACCAGCCCCACCAGTCTTGGTCGCGGCCTGGGCGGTGCCACCCTTTCCACCCGTACCACCGGCACCCGCGGCTCCACCCGCGGCACCGCTCCCTCCAGCTCCCACGGTGCCCTCTCCACCGGTTCCGCCCGCACCACCGGTTCCGCCCGCACCACCTGTTCCCGGGGTTCCGCCGGCTACTCCGCCCGATCCTCCAACGCCGCCCGTACCTCCGGCCCCTCCGGCCGTTCCCGGCTCTGCCAAAACGAGGGCGGTTCCCGCCGCGCCCGAGTAACCGGCACCACCGTTGCCGCCGTCACCTCCGGCTCCCGCGGCACCCGACGTCGACGCACCACCGACTCCACCGTTGCCGCCGTTGCCGGCACTGACACCGACGGTGTTGCTGGACCAACCGGTTCCGCCCTTGCCGCCTTTGCCCCCGGCGCCGTTGGTGCCAGTCGAACCGTTCGATCCACCGCTGCCGCCGGAGCCCTTCAGGCCTCCCAGGCCGGGAAGACCGGTCACACCTCCCGTGCCACCGGTTCCGCCGGTGGTGTTGGCGGCTGTGCCCGTGGCACCCATGCCGCCGACGCCACCAGCACCACTGTTGCCACCGACACCGCCATTGCCGTTGGTGCCATTCGACCCAGTTCCGATCTTCAGACCAGCATTTCCGCCGGCGCCTCCGTTGCCGCCTGCGCCGCCGGTACCGCCAGTACCGCCCGTCGTCAGGGGAGTCGCGCCCGATCCACCGGATCCACCGACACCGCCGACTCCTCCGGTTCCTCCCGTTCCTCCGTTGCCACCGTTGCCGACGAGGAATCCACCCGTTCCGCCGTTTCCACCGATGCCACCGTTTCCACCGTTTCCACCGGTGGCGCCCAATGCACCGGTACCGGCTGCACCAGTTGGGCCATCCGATCCGGCCGCGCCGGTCACGCCGGTTCCGCCGGCTCCACCGTTGCCGATCATTCCGGCGTTGCCGCCGTTGCCGCCCGCAAAACCATCGCCGGCATCACCGAGGAGAGTCGCACCGTGTCCGCCATCGCATGCATTCGCGACACACGCACCTTCGTATGTGGCGTACGTGTAGCCGACGCCGAAGATCGCACCGGCGTTCGGATTGGCCGCGGTTCCGTTTTGCACGAGGGGCAAGCCCGAACAGGCCGGAAGTTGTTGCTGCGCACGTTGCTCGTAGATGTTGACTACTTGGTACTTGGTGTTGAGCGCAGAGACAGCGGCGTAGTCGTTGACGGTCAACAACCACGGTCTGATCGCTTGAACACAACGCGCAAGGCGAGTCTCGTACGCCTCGGGTCCGACATTGAACAACCACAGAGCTGTCAACACCGTGTTCGACGTGATGGTGAACGTGTCGCCAGCGGCTCTCAGTGGCCCCGAGCACTCAGCTCCATCGATCGCCGAACCGGCACACCACGAGAAAAAGGAGTAGCCCGGTCGACTCAGCGTGGGTGGCACGGCTGCCACGGTGACCAACGTTCCAACGGCAACGCTTGTCGGGGCGGGAAGGACTCCCGGTGTGCCGCCGTTCGGGTCGTACGTCAACGTGACTTGTCCGGGTGCCACCGGAGTCGATGGCGGGGTCACTGTCGATGACGGCGGTGTGGTGGATGATGAGGGCGGTGCGCTTGGCTTGGGGTCGGCCACCACCACGCGCGTCGTGATGTTGCCCACTCGGCACGAACCAGTCACTGGCCAACGCAGGACTCCCGAAGTGCCATCGGCGCAGAGCGTGCGTCGCCCCGGTGTGATCTCGACCGTGTTCACGCCACATCCAGTGGCGGGTTTGACTGTCACTACGCGTGATGTCGCAAGTGGATTACGCGACGTGGCGTCCCAACAGAGTCGAGGTGCGGGGTTCGAACTCGACCACGTGACGGTGGTGCCACCGCACGGGCGACCGGGAAGCACTCGTGACACGAGCCCTGACAAGTCGACGCACACAGTCACCGGGGGCGATGCTGGAGCGGCAACGGCGGTCGAAGTGCCGACGACTCCGAGAGCGCTCGTAACGGCCAGGACGAGGGCGGCAAGTGCCCGCGCGGTGCGCGCGGACGACCAGTGACTCATGTGACCCTCGAATACATCAATCTCCGACCCTAGACCCTCGAACCAGACGTTCTGAACTTCGGGTCCAGGTCGGGGAGAGCCCACGGGCCACGGGGACTACTGTTCGACCATGAGCGACACCACGGCCCTGAACGTCGAATTCCTCTTCCACCTCCACGCCACCCTCGATGCCCCGGTGGTCATCCCGAACGGCCCACACGGCACGCGCGTGATCGTGGGAATCAACGGCGGAACGGTGACGGGTCCCAAGGTCAACGGCACGGTCGCTCACCTGGGCGCCGACTGGTTGACGATCCGCGCCGACGGCACGGCACAACTGGACGTTCGCGCACTCGTCACCACCGACGACGGCGCATCGATCCACATGCACTATCTCGGCGTGATGGCGCCCGGTGAAGCTGGCCCGCGCATCATCACCGCGCCGCTGTTCGAAGCCGGCGACGAGCGGTACTCGTGGCTCAACGGTGTGCAGGCTGTCGCAATCGGTGCACCCGGAGCCAACGAAGTTCACTACGACGTGTATCGAGTGCTCTAGACCCGACGATGGGTGCGCATCCGAAGCACGTCAATCACGACCTCGGGCCCATGAAGTGCCCGGTCGACTTGGCTTCGGTCGATCTGTTCGGCACCGGTGCGCAGGAGCACTGGTACGAGATGTACGAGATCCTGCATCGTGACGCACCGGTGTTGCGGATTCCCGGTGGTGGGTTGAGGCCCGGCACCGATGCGTACGTGTTGACGAAGCACGCCGACATCGCTGCTGTCGTGAAGGACCCCGAGCGATTCATCGTGATGGGTCAGCGGCGAGTCGGGGATTGGGCCGACGAGGGTCTGACGGTCGAGCAGGTGTACGAGAAGTCGCGCAACCTCATGACCGCGTCGATGGTGTCGTTGCGACCCACGCAAGAGATGTACATCAAGCACCGCAAGGAACTCACCGATCCGTGGGTCGGCACTGGTGCAATCCGCCATCGCGAGATGATCACGAAGTTGGCCAATGATCTGCTCGACGAGTGGGTCGACGACGGATCAGTGGAGTTCATCAGCCGGTTCGCGCGTCCGCTCCCGCAGCGCGTGTTCGCCACGATCCTTGGCTTCCCGCTCGACGACATCCCGAAGTTGGCCGCCTGGGGTGATGCGATCGTCACCCCCTTCGTCCATGGCACGGGCCTCAAGCACGAACTGAGCCCCGAGCAGATCGCCGACATGTTGGCTCGACTGGAGGGGTTCCAGGAGTACATCTACGAACACGTGCGCGCCAAGCGCCGCGATCCGCAGGACGACATGGTCAGTTTCCTGTGCGACGTGCACTACGAGGCACTCGACCGCAAACTCACCGACCTCGAGATTGCGGGCATCGTGCACGCGATGATCATCGGAGCTCTCGAGACAACGCAGTACGCGCTCGAGGAGCAGGCACAGTTGTTGTGCGAGCAGCCCGAGCTCTTCCAGCTTCTGCGACGTGATCGCTCGAAACTGCGAGCCTTCACCGAGGAGAGCCTGCGCCTGCGATCGCCAACGCATGGTTTGTCCACTCGGATGACGTCGCGCGACGAAGTCTTCCAAGGTGTCGAAGTACCGGCTGGGTCGTTATTGCATCTGCGATTCGCTGCGGCCAACGTGGATGGCGACGAATTCGAGTGTCCGTACGACCTCGATCTCGAACGAGATGGACTTACTCGTCACCTCGCGTTCTCGGCCGGGCCTCGTGTGTGTCCGGGTGCCAACTTGTCGCGCATCGAGCAGCAAGTCGCGTGGGGAGTTCTGCTCGATCGCCTCGAGAGCATCGAGTACGACGATGGCAACGACTGGCAGCATCAACCGGGCATCATGCTCGGCACACTGAAGTTGAAGGTTCGGTTCGCCAAGGCCGCCGAGCCGCTGAACCTGGGCATCGGTCGCGCGACGAACCACTAGATCCAGACGGATGTACTGACGCGACCGTTCATCGGCACGCACAGACTTCGACGTGCGCGCATGGCGGCCGGGGAGGTGGATCAGCGTCGTCCTCGTTGCGACGGCGGAGATCGTGTCGATCGCACTCATCGCAACGACGTTGTGGTTCGTCGCGACGCGCGACGAACGAGTGTCGACCGTCGTGGGTCCGATGGGTCCGGCTGGTGAACGCGGCCCTGAAGGTCCGCCGGGTGAACAAGGAGTTGCCGGACCGCCCGGACCGGCGGGTGAACCCGGCCCGGCTGGCGTTCGAGGGGAAACTGGTCCACGAGGGTTGGCCGGTGCCGCCGGTCCGACGGGCCCCAGTGGCGCTCCGGGG
>VERK01000016.1 GCA_018882725.1 Actinomycetota bacterium
GAGTGATCACCGCCGAAGACGGCCTCCTCTTCAGTTTCGGACCGCGCACCCCTAGCCTGATCGAGAGTCTTCGCCAGGAGATCGCCGCCGAAATGGAGAAGGCCGTTCCGTGAACAAGGAAGCCCGCGCGACAGTCGATCCGAAGATCGTCGGGCTCGTCCTTCTTCTGCTCCTCCTGACCACGATCGTGATCTCGGCGATCGTGGGTGCCTACGACGTGTCCCCCTCCGAGGTGGTCCGCACGATCCTTCGGCGAACCAATCTCATGGGAGGATCTCCGAGCGACCCGGTCGCCGACGAGCTCATCTGGTACGTGCGCTTGCCGCGCATCGTTCTTGGCGTGCTGGTGGGGGCGTCACTCGCCACCGCCGGCGCCGTGATGCAAGGCGCCTTCGCCAACCCGTTGTCCGAACCCGGAATCGTCGGCGTGTCCTCGGGCGCCATGGCGGCAGCGGCACTACAGATCGTGACTGGCTTTGCACCTTTTGGCATCTGGACTCTTCCGGTTGCCGCGTTCATCGGCGGACTCATCGCCGTGGCCGTCGTGTACTCGACCGCGCGCTTCGACGGTCGTACCGAAGTGCTCACTCTCATTCTGATGGGCGTGGCACTCAATGCGATAGCCGGTGCCTTCATCGGATTGCTCGCCTACGTGGCCGACGACTCGTCGTTGCGCTCACTCACGTCATGGACACTCGGCTCGCTGTCGCAGTCCACGTGGGAAAAGGTCTGCATCGTCGCGCCCACCGCCGCGATCGGAATCATCGGCGCCATTTGCCTCAGCCGTACCCTCGATCTTCTCTCGCTCGGCGATCGTGCGGCGCGCCACGTGGGTGTGAACGTCGAGCGTGCGCGCATCCAGGTCTTGCTCGTCGTCGCGATCCTCGCTGGTTCGGCCGTTGCCGTATCGGGCATCGTTCTGTTCGTTGGGTTGTTGGTTCCGCACGTCGTTCGTCTGTTCGTGGGTCCTCGCCACAAGTACGTACTGCCGCTCTCGGTGCTCTTCGGTTCGGTTGTGGTGGCTCTGTCCGATGTGCTCGCTCGCAACATCGTCGAGCCGTCGGAATTGCCCTTGGGGGTCCTCACGTCGATCATCGGCGCGCCGGTATTCATCTGGCAGTTGCGCCGCCTGCGCTCTCGTCAGGGTGGCTGGGCATGAGCACCATCACCGCGCAGAACGCCAGCCTCGAACGCGAAGGTGCCGTGCTGTGCTCCGGAGTCACCTGCTCGTTCTCCAGCGGCGAGCTCGTGGCTGTTGTCGGGCCTAACGGTGCCGGCAAGTCGAGCCTGCTCGCATTGTTGGCCGGTGACGTCGAACCCGCTAGTGGATCCGTCAATCTCGACGGACGGTCGATGCGCGACTTCGCCCCGGTCGACCTGGCCCGTCAACGCGCCGTTCTCACTCAGACGAATGTGGTCGCGTTCCCGTTCTCGGTTCGAGAAGTCGTCTCGATGGGTCGCTTCGCCTGGAAGTCACGCGAGAGTGCAGTCGACGACACCGCAGTCGTGAACGCAGCGTTGGAAGCCACCGACATCGCGCACCTTGCGCAGCGGCGTATCACCACTCTGTCGGGAGGTGAGATCGCTCGTGTTGCTCTGGCCCGTGTTCTGGCTCAGGACACCAAGGTCATCCTTCTCGATGAACCGACCGCCTCACTCGACATCAAGCACCAGGAGATGGTGCTCGAGTTGCTACGACACAAGGCTTCCAACGGAACGTTGGTGATCATCGTCGTTCACGATCTCGAAGCCGCTGCATCCATTGCCGATCGTCTTCTCGTGATGGTCAACGGTCACATCGTCGCCGACGGTTCGCCGCATCAGGTTCTGTCATCAGCACTTCTGTCCGAGGTGTACGACTACCCCATCGATGTCGCAACGAGTTCTCTGACTGGACAGTTGGAGATCCGTCCGAAACGATCGTCTTCCACCAAGAAACAACCGTGAACTCGTAAAGGACTTCGTGATGCTTCCCTCGGCTCACCGCGTCATTCGCACCGCACTGATCTCCGCCACCGTCCTTGTCCTCGCCTCGTGCGGCGGATCGTCCGACGACTCCACCGCATCAGTTGCCCCCGACACCTCAGTCGCCGAGAGCACTTCGATGGCAACCACAACCGCTGCACCCACGACGACTGCTGCTCCCGCCGGAGCATCGGTCGAGATCGTCGAGGGCACGTCGTTCGCAGCGGCCGGAGGTCTGGTGAACGTGACGGTGAACGGCACCGGATTCACCGACCTGGCCCTCGGAAACCGTCCCCCGCTCGATGGTCTTCCGACTGGCGTGTACGTCGTGTTCGGCTGGTTCGACGAGAACTGGAAGCCCTCGGCCGGTGTCGGAACCGACGCTCGTCGTTTCGTCTTCGAAACTCAGTCGTGGGCCATGCCCGACGAATCGCGTGCCGTTCTCGATCCGACCAACCAACTCGAGAACGTCTACACCCTCAGCCCCGACGGCGACTTCTCGGTGACCATTCCCGTCGATTGCTCACTCGCCGGCACCGGGACGATGGCCATCGCCGTGTATCCGGCCAGCGGAGCCATCCAAGCCGACCACGAGTTCTTGATTCCGATCACCTGCACGGCCTGAGTCGGCCAACGGGCTTCAGAAGGCGTCTGGCCCGCCCAGGGCCAACTCGATCGCGGCCGCCATTTGCGGGGCGCGGTAACGAGAGAACTGATCCGAAACGTGGTTGTAATCGCGATAGACGATTCGACCGTTGATCAGAACCGGACACACGTCCGCAGTACAGAACCAATCGACCGGATTCACGAACGTCGCCCCATGCTCGGCGGCAACTCGTTCGAACATCTCGATCTTTTTCGGGAACTCGGCGGCTGAACGCGCGTTCGCGCACTTCGAGACATCCGATCGATTGGCGCGAATACACGGTGGAATATCGGCACCATTCGTCTTGGGCGTTTCACCGACGATCAACACCTTGGTCCCTGGCCCGGCGATGTTCTGAATGGATCGGCCCAACCCGGCCCTCCACCCTTCCAAGCCACCGCCGTTGGTCTGCTTGTAGCGCGTGAGCATCGGATAGATCACGAGGTCGGGCGCGAGTTCACGAATCGCCTCCCAACCGTTGCGTCGGAATTCGTTGCACTGCGGGTACTCGAGTTCGGCACCATCACGCGCACCGTCTTCGCGCCGAAACGTGGTCACGTCGGCCGCCGGACACGACGTCTTCGTCATCGAGATCAACTTCCACCGATTCGTACGTGCGGCCACTTCGAGGGCCCCGAACCATTGGGCGGCGTGACTGTCACCCGTGAACACGATCACCGTGTCACTCGTCAGATCGCCGAACTCGCAGAAGGTCGGGGTCACCGCGCCCACACCGGCATGACATCCCATGTCGTACAGCGCCGGCTCGGAGTAAGCCGCCCCGCCCAACGGCACGCCGTCCGGAACTGGTCCGAGCAAAGCCGCCTCAGCCACGTCGTCGAACAGCCCCGTGAGTTGGATCGGCACGGTGGTGGTCGTGGTCGGGGCGCCGGTCGTCGTGGTCGGGGCTGCCGTGGTGGTCACCTCGTTCACGAGCGCGGTCGTCGGCGTGGTGCTGGCTGGCTCGGTCTGCGCGGCCGATCGGCTGGCCTCGGGTGAACCGCACGCCGAGGTGGCCGCCAGTGCCACCGCCACACCGAGAGGGAGCCAGCGCCTGATCACACCCTCACCGTACCGATGTTCCCCCTGCTCAGGGACTGTTTCCCGGTCCGATCGCAACACAATCGTCATACTCGTTAGCCTCGACTCGCGATGGCCCGCGCCACTTCCTCACTGCGCCGGCAGTTCCTGGTCGCCACCGTGGTGGCCGGACTTCTGACCGGACTCCCCGGAGTTCTTCTTCCGGCCGCCCAGGCGGGTTCCGTCGAGGACGCCCGGCGCAAGGTTCAACGCGTGGCCGACGCACTCGAGGCCGCCGAGGACGAAGTCGCCATCTTGTCCGAAGACCTCGTCACGGCGCAGAACGACCGCGACACCCTCGAGATCGAGATTGTGGCCACCGAAGGGGAGATCGCCAACAAGCAGGCCGAGCTCGACGGCGTGCAGGCGCAGATGTCGGAGGTCGCGGTGCAGTCGTTCATCGGCGGCGGTCGTGGCGGGAGTATCACCAATCTCCTCTCACCTGGGGTCGGCCCGAACGAATCGGTCCAGAAGCAGACCCTCACCGAGATGGCGCTCAACGCCGGGTTCATCAGCACCGACGAACTCGATGCACTGGTGACCGACCTCGAAAATCTGCAGAAGAAACTCGGGCGTCAGCGTGATCGTGCGGCCGAATTGGCCACGCAGATCGAGAAGAAGAAGGCGGCCGCCGAAGACAAGATCGAGAAGTACACGGCGCTGAAGACGAAGGCCGAGCGCGAACTCGGGCAGGCGTTGCGGGCCGAGCAGCAGCGACGCGCCGAGGCGGCCGCTCGGGCCGCTCGCAGCCAGGCCGGATCGTTCACCGCGCGGCGTGGTGACGGAACACTCGTGTTCGACCGATCGTCCATCCCGCCCGCGAGTTCTCGTGCACAGATTGCGATCGCGGCCGCTCGCAGCCAAGTCGGTGTTCCGTACATCGCGTACAAAGCAATCGAAGGAGTCGGCTTCGACTGTTCCGGACTCACGATGTGGGCCTGGGCTCAAGCTGGTGTGTCACTGCCCCATCAGTCGCGACGCCAAGCCAACAGCACCCCTCGGATCCCGATCGAGTACATCGAGCCCGGCGACCTCGTGTACTTCCACAACCCGATCTCGCACGTGGGCATCTACATCGGTAACGGCATGATGATCGATGCGCCAGCCACGGGCAAGGACGTACGCATCGCGCCTGTGCGATTCGATCGCGTCGTCGCAGTGACTCGTCCGGGCTGATCGACTTTCCGTCTCTCCCTCACCGGCTCACGACTGGTGGCACGGGCAGCCCCACCACGGCATAGGCATCGGCTTCATCGAGAGTCTCCCGGGCCAACAACTCGCTGGCGAGGCGATCCAACAATGCGCGGTTGGCGCGGAGAATCTCCGTTGCTCGCCGATGACAATCGTCGACGATCGATCTGATCTCCGTGTCCACGAGTTGACGGGTCGACTCCGATGGCGCGAGACCATCACCTGTCATGAAGCCGAAGTCGTACTCGGGTTCGGGCAGCACACTCACCGGACCGACCGCATGAGACATTCCCCACCGGCCAACCATCTGGCGTGCGATCGACGTCACCTGCTCGAGATCGACTTCCGCACCCGACGTGAGATCACCGAAGACGATCTCTTCGGCAACACGTCCACCCAAGGCACCGATGATTCGCCCGCGAAGGTACGACTCACTCAGGCCGTACCGATCTGTAGCCGGACTTTGGAAGGTCACACCAAGCGCGCGCCCGCGCGGAATGATCGAGACCTTGCGCACCGGGTCGGCACCCTCTTGCAACATCCCCAACAATGCATGACCTGACTCGTGGTAAGCGGTTCGACGCCGATCGTCTTCGGTCAACATGATCTTGCGTTCGGCACCGAGGACGATGCGCTCCAGAGCATCAGTGAAGTCGGCGGCGGTCACGTGCACGTGTTCGCGACGTGCCGCCATCAATGCCGCTTCGTTCACGAGATTCGCCAGATCAGCACCCACCATTCCCGGGGTCGACGCGGCGATGTCGTCCAGCCGCACGTCGTCCGACAAGGGCACAGCTTTGGTGTGAACCGCGATGATGGCGGCGCGACCAGCCAGATCGGGAGGGTTGAGCACGATTCGCCGATCGAAACGGCCCGGCCGCAGTAATGCAGGATCGAGGACATCGGGACGATTGGTCGCGGCCAGGACGATCACGCCCTCGTTCGCCGAGAAGCCATCCATCTCGGTGAGGATCTGATTCAGGGTCTGCTCGCGTTCGTCCACACCACCGAAGCTGACTCCCGCACCTCGCGCACGTCCGATGGCATCAAGTTCATCGATGAAGACGATGGAGGGGGCCACCGCCTTGGCTTGATCGAACAGGTCGCGCACACGACTGGCCCCCACGCCCACGATCATCTCGATGAACTCGGCGGCCGAAACCGAGAAGAACGGAACTTCGGCCTCGCCGGCAACGGCTCGCGCCAACAACGTCTTCCCCGTTCCGGGTGGACCCATGAGAAGGACGCCACGAGGAGCGCGTGCGCCGAGCGCGAGGTAGCGAGCGGGCGAGCGAAGAAAGTCGACGATCTCCACGAGTTCACCTTTTGCTTCGTCGATTCCGGCCACATCGGCGAAGGTGACTCGCTTCGCGTGTGGATCGCCCTTGAGCGCACGCGACTTGCCCATCGATGCGATGCCACCGATGGCCCCGGTCGCTCGTCGCATCAACCACAGATAGCCGAAGACGATCAGCAGAGCCGGTCCGAAGTTCACCAAGATCACCAGAGGCCAGCTCGTCCCCTTCGACGGCGCCTCAGCATCGACAAGCGCACCCTTCGTCAGGAGATCACCGATCACGTCGTCATTGGCGAAAACGGGCCGCTCGGTTCGAAAGACCCGGACCGGATCACTTCGGCCGGGGAGATCGGCGACCGCTACACGAAAGGAACCCTTGATCGTCTGGTCCTCGATCGACACGCTCTCGATGTTGTCGTTCGCCACTTGTTGCACGAATTCGGAATACGACACGTCGACCCAACCGTCTCGCTCGGAGAAGAGCGAAACGATCAGCAAGTTGACCGCCAGCGCGGCCAGGAGAACCCATGCGAAGCGACGCCAACCGAACGTCGATCGGCCGGTGGTCTCCGGCCCAGTCGGTTGGTCGGCCACGACTCAGTGGTGGTGTTCGGCGGTCACCACGAGATCACGACTCATCGAGCCGATCTCCGACTCGGACAATCGAGCCTCGAGGAGAGGAACCACCAAATCTTCCTCTTTGGCGAGGTGTTGCGAGATCGTCGCCGCCAGCGCCAACACGACGTGCCTCACATCATGTGTGGTTCGATTCGTCATGAGTGGCTCCCACGACATTTCGGCGATCATCCGATCGAGTTGTCGCGTCAGGCGAAGAATCTCTTCGTGATCGCGCTTGAGGAGGGCAGTCGCGAGGTTGGCTCGCTCGATCCGATCGACGACCGGGTACATGATTTCACGTCGCGCCGAGAGGTACGGGCTGAGCTGCATCCGGATGAAGTTGGAGACGTCGCGAAGGTTCTGAACGGCTTCCACGTGTTCGACGGTGTCGAGGGTTTCAGCCACGTGACGCATGGCTTTGAGGTGCGGCAACATGCCGCGCTGGGTCTCGTGAATCGGTTGGGCCAGGCTCTGCATCGACGACTCCTTCTCTCGATGTCACCTCGAGAACAGAGCTGGAACGGTAGATACGGCGACCGATTCACGCAGTCGGCAAATGTCCCGATCGGTCCGTCGAGGCCCGGCACGCGGTCAGTCAGGACCGGTCTAAGGTTGAAACGTGGACGGGGATCTCGAAGCGTTCATTCGGGCCGGTTGCTACGAGCCGGGCTCCGCATCAGCGCCTGTGATCGAGGCGTCGATTCAATACCTTCGTCAACGCGGTCTGGGCGACGACGCCATCATCGCCACTCTTCGTGACCCGGCCGCCGCCGACTACCTCGAGCGGTTCTCCCGGGTCTCGTCACCTCCGATGACCGCACGCGATCTTGCCGCTGCCGTCGACATCGAAGTCCAGCAAGTTCTCGACGTTCGCACAGCATCCGGACTCCCCCCGGTCGGCCCGGACGAGCCAGCATTCTGGAACGAAGACATCCCGGCCTTTCGACTCATGCACGCCGGTCTTCTGATCTTCTCGTGGGACGAACTCCTGGCGTTCATTCGTGTGATGGGGTCGTCGATGAGTCGAGTCGCCGACGCCGCCAACTACTTGTTCCTCGAAGACATCGAACGGCCACTCATCGAGGCTGGAGGGTCTGGAGTCGAGATCGTGAAGTCGGCGGTTGAAGCGCAGTCGCTCGCTCTCGACCTCGTCTGGGTTCTTCAGATGCTGATCCGTGAGCATCTCGAACTTTCCGTCAACCGACATCGTGAATCGATCAGTCGCGCCGGTTACGACGACCAAATGGTGTCGATGGTCGTTGGTTTCGTCGACCTCGTGGGTTACACATCGCGCTCACTGAAGATGGGCGCTCAGGAACTGGCTGAGCTCGTCACCCGTTTCGAGGCCCTCGCACAAGACACGGTCTCTCGCCTCGGAGGCCGTCTGGTGAAGTTCATCGGCGACGAATTGATGTTCGTGACTGTCGATCCAGCCGGCGGTATTCGCATCGCTACCGAGATTCTTCGGGTGTTCGGCTCCGACCCTTCTCTCACACCGCGCGGAGGCATGGCCTACGGGCCAGTACTGGCGCGAGTTGGTGACTACTTCGGGTCAGTGGTCAACCTGGCCGCACGACTCGTCGATCAGTCGGTGCCCGGAGAGGTCCTCGTCACCACCGAGTTGGCCGAGGAAGCACAGATGTCACTCGAACCGGCCGGTCGACGCATGTTGAAGGGGTTCAATGATCCCGTTTCGGTCGCGTCGCTGACTCTTCGCGCTAACTGATCACTACTGTCCGCGGCTGATCACCAGCCGACGGGGAGTAGATGAGTATCGACGAATCCGGACCTTCGATCGGTCGGAACCTCCTCGATGTCCTGAAGCAACCCATGCTCGTATTGCTGGTCGCTGCCGGGGGCGTCAACTTCGCGTTGGCCGATCCACTCGACGGCGCAGTGATGTTCTCCTTCGTGTTGATCGTGATCGGCATTTCGGCCCACCAAACGTGGCGCACGGAAAAGGCTCTGCGAGCACTCCGGGATCTGACCGCACCCACCGCGCTCGTGATTCGATCCGGACGACACGAACGGATCCCGAGTCGAGACGTGATCGTCGGTGATCGCATCGTTCTCAACGAAGGAGATCGTGTGCCAGCCGATGCGCTGCTCGTGAATGGCTCCAGTCTCACGGTCGACGAATCGCTGCTCACGGGCGAGTCGATCCCCGTGGTCAAATCGGCCCAAGGAGACCGAGAGGTGTTCGCCGGCACCTTGATCGGACGTGGACACGCCGAAGCCGCCGTGGTGGAGGTCGGGGACTCCACCCGACTGGGTGTCATCGGACAAGAGGTGAAGTCGATCGGTCGAACAAAAACTCGGCTTCAACAGAAGATCGACCGAGTCGTCCTGCTGATCGGCCTGATCGCGATCGTCGTGGCTGGTCTCGTGATCATCGGATACGGATTGCTCCGCGACAGTTGGTTGGACGGGGCCCTCATCGGCATCGCCTCCGCGATGTCGATGCTTCCAGAAGAGTTCCCGGTCGTCTTCACGGTTTTTCTTGCTGTCGGAGCGTGGCGGATGAGCAACCACCACGTTCTCATTCGCCGAGCACCCGCCATCGAAGCACTTGGCTCGATGACTGTGGCTTGTGTCGACAAGACGGGGACGCTGACCCTCAATCAGATGACGCCCGTCGAACTCATCGTCGACACTCAAACCTGGGCTCCATCGGACGATCCACCACCCTCAAATGTCCACCAACTGATCGCGGTCGGCTCGTTGGCGTGCCCTATCGACGTCTTCGATCCGATCGACCGCGCGTTCCGGGCTTTGGCGCTCCGGTTCCCCAATGACGAGCTACACATCCTCGACCCATCAGCACTAGTGGCGGAGTACCCGATGTCGAACGAGTTGTTCGCCACGACCTATGTGTGGGCCACCCCCGAGGGGTACCTGGTCGCGTCAAAAGGAGCGCCCGAGGCAATCGCCAACTTGTGTCGACTCGGCGAGAGTGATCGCCACCGACTCGACGCTCGGGTTCACGAAGCGGCCGAGCGCGGTTTGCGAATCCTCGCCGTCGCCCACGGTCGCCTGTCCGGCACGACCTTGCCAACCGACCCGCGAGGGTTCGACCTGAGATTCGAGGGGCTGATGTGCCTGAAGGATCCTGTTCGACCGGGAGTCACCGAGTCGGTTGCCAAACTTTCCTCAGCCAGTGTTCGAACGATCATGATGACCGGTGATCACCCGATCACCGCGCGTTCGATCGCTGAGGAGATCGGTCTAGACACCTCAGCTGGTCTTCTGACCGGAGCCGACATCGACCGGCTCGACGACGAGTCGTTCAGCGAGAGAGTCGGTCGAATCAATGTGTTCGCCCGGACGACACCTCACCACAAACTGCGTCTGATTCGCGCCTTGCAGTCCAGCGATGAAGTCGTTGGGATGACGGGCGACGGAGTCAACGATGCACCCGCGTTGAAGGCAGCCGATATCGGCCTGGCCATGGGCGGCCGCGGAACCGATGTGGCCCGCGAGGCGGCATCGATCGTGATCGCCGACGATTCGTTTCCGTCACTCGTGGCGGGAGTCGAACGAGGACGCACGATCTACGACAACATTCGTAAGGCCTTCGCGTACGTGATCTCGATGCACGCACCAATCGTCGGTCTGACCACGGTGCCCCTCTTCATCCCGAGTTGGCCGATCGTTCTGCAGCCGATCCAGATCGCCTTCCTCGAGTTGATCATCGATCCGGCTTGCTCGATCGTCTTCGAGGCCGAGTCGGGTGATCCCGACCTGATGAAGAGGCCTCCTCGACGCCCGAACCAACCGATTCTCGATCGGTCGACGATCGCAATCGCGTTGCTCCAAGGCTTCGGCCTCTTCGCAGCGTCATTCGGGCTCTACTCGTGGGCCTCGGCCACCGGAAAGCCCGACGACGTCATTCGATCTCTCGTCTTCGTGAGCCTCGTCGTCGGGAACGTGGGTCTGATACTCACCAATCGCTCGTGGAATCTGTCGATCGTTCGAACGATTCGTGAACGACGGAATACCACCCTCCCTTGGCTCCTTGCCATCGTTGCTGTGGTGTTGACACTCCTGTTGTCCGTCGGTTTCCTTCGTAACGCCTTCGAGTTCGGATCCCTTTCGTCAGCCGACCTCCTGCTTGGTATCACCACCGGCGTGATCGGATCGTGTTGGTTCGAGATCTACAAGAGGTTGCGTCGTGATCGATGAGTGGAACCTCAGCGAAGCCGATCTCTTCGCCGCGCTTGGTTCATCAGCCGATGGATTGACATCCCACGACAGCGTGGTCCGACTACGGGATGCGGCGCCGGCCCTCGGCTTTCGTCGTACCAGCGGGCTTCGCCTCCTGATGCGTCAATTCAGCAATCCGACGGTTCTGATTCTCATCGGAACCGCGGCAGTAGCGGCTGCACTGGGACAAATCGTCGAGTCGTCCATCGTGATCGCCATCGTCGCCGTGAGTGGACTCCTGGGATTCATTCAGGAACGAACCGCAGTTGGCGCGGTTCACGCCCTCCTTCAGTCGGTCAGCGTGCACTGTGAGGTCCTGCGCGACGGAGTGGAAAGAGAAGTTCTGTCGTCCAATGTGGTGGTCGGAGATGTCGTCGTCCTCCGAACCGGGGACGTGGTACCAGGAGACGGCCGGGTGATCATGGCTAACCATCTCTTGGTCGACGAGGCGACACTCAGCGGAGAGAGTTACCCACTGAGGAAAACTCCCGGAACCTTCGCATCAGCGACTCCACGCCATGAACGATCGAACATGGTCTACTGCGGCACTTATGTGTCGAGCGGTGAGGGGCGAGCGATCATCGTGCGAACCGGACGCGACACCGAATTCGGGCGACTCACGACTCACGTATCGTCAGAACACTTGCCGACGTCGTTCGAACGTGGAATCACGTCGTTCGGCTACCTACTCATGAGAGCCATGGTGGTACTGGTTCTCCTGGTCTTCACCGTCAACATGGTGCTCAGACGGCCAGTGATCGACTCGATATTGTTCTCGCTCGCACTCGCCATCGGGCTGACACCACAGATGTTGCCAGCCATCGTGACGATGAGCCTGTCACGTGGTGCGCGACTCATGGCCAAGAAACGTGTGATCGTCAAGCGGCTCGACGCGATCGAAGACATCGGCGGCCTCGACATTCTCTGTGTCGACAAGACCGGAACGATCACCGAAGGAGACGTCGTACTTGACGGCCACCTCGATCCCTGTGGCAATTCTGATGAATTCGTCCTCTCGTTGGCCTTTACCAATGCATCACTGCAGCGTGGCTTCGAGAACCCGATCGATCAGGCGATCCTCGATCATGGTCCCGGCCAGCCCACTTCGTCACTCTTCGTCGACGAGATTCCCTTCGAATTCGTCCGACGGCGGATGAGCGTGATCGTCACCGATTCGGATACCGAAGTGAGTTCTCGACGCATCATCTGCAAAGGTGCCCTACGAAGTGTTCTCGAGTGCTGCTCGACAGTGCGAGTGGGCAATTCCGTCGCATCCATCGACGCGAATCGGGCCGAGATCGAAGCTCTGGGCGAACACCTAGCCGCCGATGGATTGCGGGTCCTCGGAATTGCATTTGGTGATGTGCCTGACCGGGACGACTATTCGCCCGACGACGAGCACGACCTCACTTTCGCCGGATTTCTTTCCTTCGGTGATCCTCCAAAACCGGGCATCACCGCCGTGATCGACTCGCTCGACTCACTCGGCGTGAGTGTCCGAATCATCACCGGGGACAGCTCACTGACAGCGATGCCGATCGCCTCCCGAATCGGGGTGTCCCCTCTGCGTTGCTGCACCGGGCCCGAACTCGAGGCGGTTGCTGTTGATGAACTTCCGCACTTCGTCGAGGGATACGGCGTGTTCGCCGAGATCGACCCGATCCAAAAGGAGCGAATCGTCCGAGCCTTCACGAGAGGTGGACATGCCGTTGGTTTCCTCGGTGATGGCATCAACGATGCGCCCGCGCTCCATGCCGCTGACGTGGGAGTGTCAGTCACCGAAGCCGTCGACGTGGCCAAGGAGACTGCCGATGTCGTTCTTCTCAACAAAGACCTAGGTGTCCTGGCCGACGGCATCGCCGAGGGTCGCCGGGTGTTCGCCAACACCCTCAAGTACGTTCACGTCACCACCAGCGCGAACTTCGGCAACATGTTGTCCCTTGCCTCGGCCACAGCGTTTCTTCCTTTCCTCCCGCTCTTACCCCTGCAAGTTCTCCTCCTCAACTTTCTTTCCGACATTCCGGGTATGACAATTGCGACCGACCGAGTCGAGGCCGAACATCTTCAACGTCCACTGCGGTGGGACGTTGGTCGGGTGCGCAACTTCATGGTTGTGTTCGGCTTGACAAGCACCGTCTTCGACCTGCTCACTTTCGGCGGCCTGTACATCGTGTTCTCGTCGAACGCAACCGAGCTACGAAGCGGCTGGTTCATCGAATCGATGCTCAACGAACTCGTGGTGCTGCTGATGCTTCGAACGTCGCGACCACTGTGGCGAAGCGAACCGGGCCGTGCTCTGCTCTGGTCGAGCATCAGCGTCGCACTGATCGTTCTGGTTCTCCCCTACTCGCCGATCGCCTCGAATCTCGGCTTGGCCGGCCCGCCAATTGACGTCATACTCACGCTGTTGGCCATCACGTTCCTGTCGATCGTGACGACAGAGTTCCTCAAGCACTACTTCACTGAGTTGGTCGAACCTGGTTGATGCCGCGTCGAGACGGGTTCAACCCCACGCGAAAACCGGTTGCTCGAGATGATCGACGCGTTCACCCAACTTGCCTTCGATGGCGACCCACCGGAGTTGCAGCAGCACGGCACCGGTGGGTGCATGAATGAGATCGCCACCGAGGGGTAGCTGAACCACCGGGCGCTCGCTTTCAGGGATGTGGACAAAGCGAGGCGAATCGTGTCGGCACAGTTGGTGAAGGCCGATGCGATACGTGTGGGCGACTTCACTGGGGTCGGGTGTGAGGCGAACATCATCGCCGCCCCACATCACCACGGGTGTGATGCGGAAGCCAGATCGTGTCGGATAATCGTCGAGGATGCCGAGCACCGAATCGACACCCAGTTGTAGGCCGAGTTCCTCGTGTAGCTCGCGCAACGCGGCATCCACCGGCGTTTCATCGGCGTCGAGACGTCCACCAGGGAGAGCCCACTGACCCGCATGGCGATTCATGCGGGCGGCCCGACGACACAGGAGAAAAGCCGCGCCGCCCGAGACATTGCGCATCCGACCGTCGAGGCCGGCGATGTCGCCCGGAACATTGATCAACGGCTGTTCGGGAAGGGGGAAGGGATCGTCGTCGTCATCAGGTTCGCTGTCGACGATCACGATCGCAACGGCGGCTGGACGCAGTGAATCGTCGTCGAACGTGACGCGTGGGTGAGCCGCGAGATTGGCGGCCATCGTCTCACGTAGACGGTTGTCGAACGGGATCACGATGGGTGTGCTTCGATGAGTGACTTCAGAGCATTCAGCCCATCCCACACGTCGACGAATCGGGTGGTGAGCGGGCTCAAGCCGAGACGCACGATGTCGGGTGGGCGAACATCGGCGATCACTCTGAGATCGGCCAATTTTTTCAACAGCGTCTTCGCATCGGGATGATGGACGGCCACGTGGTTTCCCCGATGGGCGGCGTCTCGCGGAGTCGATGTCGTGAGACCAAAGTGATCGATCACGTCGATCGCAAAGCTCGTGAGCGCGCGACCCTTGGCAGCAATCGCCGGCATGCCAGCCCTGGCCGTCAGTGCGATGCCCTCTTCGGCCGCAACCAGGCTGAGAATGTGCGGGGTTCCGAGGAGCACTCGTCGAATGTCGTCGTGCGGTTCGAACGGGCGTTCCATTGCGAACTGATCCTTCTGGGCGAACCAACCGCGGATGGGCTGCTGAGCCAGTGCCTGAAGGTGGCTCGCGATGAACGTAAACGCCGGCGCGCCCGGACCACCGTTCAAGAACTTGTACGTGCAGCCCACGGCCAGTTCGACCCCGAGTGCGTGCACGTCGAACTCGATCGAACCGACGGTGTGCGAGAGATCCCACAGCACCATCGCGCCCGCGGCACGGGCCTCGTCGGTGAAGGCCTTCACGTCGGCCAGGGCCGCGGTGCGGTAGTCGATGACACTGCGCACCACCACGGCCACATCGGACAGGTCGATACCAGGTCGTAGCGATCGAACGGTGAGGCCGAGATCGTGAGCGATTCCTTCGACCACGTAGCGATCGGTTGGGAACTCATCGTCTGCGACCACGAGAACTTTGCGATCGGGACGCAGTCCGAGTGCGATGTGGACACCTTGGTAGAGATTGAGCGTGGTGGAATCGTGAACTACCACTTCGCCGGGACGACTCCCGATGATGTCGACGAATCGATCACCGACGCGGCGAGGCAAGTCGAGCCAGTGCTCCCAACTCAGGATGAGGTCGGACGCCCACTCACCCTCGACAACCTGCTTGAGACGCTCGATCGTGCGCTTGGGGGTGCGGCCGAGCGAGTTGCCGTCGAGGTAGACGAGCGAATCGTCCGGAATGACGAACTCGTCGCGGTACCGAGCCAAGGGGTCGGCTCGGTCGAGTTCGAGAGCCCGGTCGCGCGACGTCACCCTGACATTCTGGCGGTCAGCAACACGGGATCAGGCTTCGACGACGAATGACGTGTGCATCCCGGCTGAATAGTGACCAGCGATGTTGCACACCAGTTGATAAGTGCCCGCCTCGAGCGACACCGTCAACTCCTGGGTGGTGCCCGGCTCGTATTCGGGAATCTCGTCGACCATCACCAGCGCTTCATCTTCCTCGGAGAAGCGATCCCCTTCGACCGGAATCTCGCCCAACGGCACATCGGTCTTCACCACCAGGAATTCGTGGGGAATGGACCCTTCGTTGGTGATTGCGAACGTGATCTCACCGGCCTTGGCACCCGATGCGTCGACCGATACCTCCCACTCCTTGACCGTGCCGGTCGCCGACTGGGTTCCATCGGCGTTCACTTCGGCCGGGCCGGGAGCGGCGTCGTTCTCGTCAGCCCCACAGGCTCCCAAGAACACCCCTCCGAGTAGTAGGGCGGCAACCATCGTCCGAACCTGCTTCACACCCATCGTCCCCCTTTTGCGACGTTCTACCGAACAATATCCTCGGCGGACATGGCTCCCGGACAGATCTTCCAGCGCAATGGCCTGCGAGTCGTGGACGATCCGAACATCGGACACTTCGTGGTGACCGACGAGCCGATTGCCGAACGGGAAGTCATCGTGATCTGGAGTGGCGAGCGGATCAGCCTGGCGCAGGCCGAAGCGCTTTCTGCGAAGGAGCAGGACTACCTCTTGCAGATTGACGACGACTGCTTCCTTCTCACGTCGCTCGACGAACTGTGCACCGCCGACTTCATCAACCACAGCTGTGAACCCAACTGCGGATTGCTCGGGGCCGACACTCTCGTGGCGATGCGGCCGATCGAGGCCGGCGAGGTTCTGTCGTTCGATTACGCCACGAGTGACACGACATCGTTCATCGCCTTCGACTGTTTGTGCGGTGCGCCGTCCTGCCGGGGTCGTCTCACAGGAAACGACTGGCGGCTTCCCGAGGTGCAACGAAAATACTTCGGCTGGTTCGCTCCCCATGTCCAGCGCTTGATCGACGGCGCTGTGAGCGGGTGACGGGACCCGTCGCTTCGCTCCTCCCGATTGCGCGACCCGACGAGAGCGCTTCGCGCTGTGAGCGGGTGACGGGACCCGTCGCTTCGCTCCTCCCGATTGCGCGACCCGACGAGAGCGCTTCGCGCTGTGAGCGGGTGACGGGAATCGAACCCGCGTTCTCAGCTTGGGAAGCTGATGTTCTGCCATTGAACTACACCCGCAGAGCCCACCCCCGAGGGGCGACCACCACGAGATTATCCCTGCCCACCGAAGCCGTCACCTGTCAGCCGACCGCGGCGATCCACTACGGTGACGGCGTGATCTTGTCGGACCGCAGCATCAAAGAGGCCCTGGCCGCCGGGCGAATCGTGATCGAGCCGCTCGACGAGAGCATGATCCAGCCGTCGTCCATCGACGTGCGCGTGTCCAACTTGTTCCGCGTGTTCCGCAATCACACCGCCGGAATCATCGACGTCAAACAAGACATGACGGGCCTCACCGAACTGGTCGAAATCGCAACTGACGGTGTTTTCGTTCTTCATCCCGGCGAGTTCGTGCTTGGTTCCACTCTCGAACGTGTAGCGGTTCCGAACGATCTCGTGGCTCGCATCGAAGGCAAGAGCAGTCTCGGTCGCCTCGGCTTGCTCATTCACTCCACCGCCGGTTTCATCGATGCGGGTTTCGACGGACACGTCACTCTCGAATTGGCGAACGTCGCGAGCCTGCCCATCACGATCTATCCCGGGATGAAGATCGGGCAGGTCAGCTTCATGCAGATGACCACGCCTGCCGACAATCCGTACGGCAAGGGTGCACGTGGTTCGAAGTATCTCGGGCAGCGCGGACCCACGCCGAGTCGCTACTTCGAGAACTTCAACAACGGTTGAGTCCGTACACTCTGCACGGTGAAAGGGCCGTTGCAGATCACCTTCGTGAAGTCGGCCACCGATGTTCGCGATCTGCCCGAGTCCCCGGCCGAGGTGGCCTTCGTCGGACGGTCGAACGTCGGCAAATCGTCACTCATCAACGCACTGGCCAATCGTCGCCAACTCGCGCGGGTTTCGAACACTCCCGGCCGTACGCAGCTCATCAACATCTTCTCGGTGCCCAATGGGGCCACCGTCGTCGACCTGCCGGGCTACGGCTATGCCGCCGTTCCCGGCCGAGTGAAGAAGACGTGGGGTCCGATGATCGAGGGCTATCTCCTCGATCGAGAAGAACTCGTCATGGTGTTCGTCCTCGTCGACGGCGAAATCGGACCCACCAAACTCGATCTACAGATGCTCGACTGGCTCCGCGACAATGGGATTCCCCACACCGTGGTGGCCACCAAGGGCGACAAGGTGAAGTCGTCGAAGCGTCCGACGCGTAAACGCGAACTCGCTGAGGCGTGTCAGTTGGAGCCGGGTGATGTGGTGTGGGTGAGCAGCCAGAATGGCGCCAACATTGACACCCTGCGACAACTGGTGTCAGCCCACCTCACCTAACCCCCACCCCCTTGGTGTTCTGGGTGAAGGATTCATCGGATTTGCTGCAGATTTTCACCCAGATCCACGAGGTTCCTCACACATTGTGGCGTGGATATGTCCCGTCTCGCTCACATCGCGTCGCAACAACACGGCGTCGTCACTCGTTCTCAATTCATCGAATGCAACGGATCCCCCAGCGGTTGGTTGCGAATGATCAACTCTCACGTACTGGAACCCCTCTATCCGGGAGTCGTTCGTCTCTTTGGTTACGAACCGACACGCTTTCAACAGATCACTGCAGCCACCCTGTCAGTTGGTGATCGAGGAATCTCGTCGCACACGACCGCCGCCGAACTGTGGGGGGCCTGGACTCCACTCACTGATGACACCGTTCATGTGATCGTCGATCGCAACTCCGGCGGACGGGTTCATCACGGCGTCAAACATCATCGCCCCCGCGACATTCACGATCTGGCACCTCTCCGTATGGAGGGAATCCGTGTCACGAGTGCTTCACGAACCCTGCTCGACGTGGCGGCTCTCACTCCGTACGCCCTGAGTTCCGTGGTCGAGCGAATGTTGCTCGGCGGGCACACCACTCGACATCGCATCAAGGCCGCTGTTGCCCTGCACTCGAAACAGGGCCGAACAGGAATTGGTGCGATGCGTGAGCTTCTTGCGGGTTGGCCCTACAGCGATCGGCCGGCCGACTCGGTGCTGGAGCTACGCATGGACAGGCTGCTCGGAGAGCACTCACTCCCCCAACACGTCACGCAGATCGAAGAAGGACCGTTCCGGATCGACTTCGGATGGCCGAGGTGGAAGGTCGCCGGTGAACTCGACGGCTGGGGCAAGTTCGACATGCTCGAGCAATTCGAACGACTGACCGCCCGCGATCGATACCTACAACTTCGCGGATGGATCGTCCTGCACTTCACGTGGCGCGATGTTCAACATCGCCCGCGCTACGTCATCAACGAGATCAGTAGTGCATTGACATCCCGCGGATGGCGATGGACTCGTGAATCTGGGTGAAAATCTGCCGGAAATCCGGTGAATCCTTCACCCAGAACACCGAGGGTTATTCGC
>VERK01000017.1 GCA_018882725.1 Actinomycetota bacterium
GTATTGACACACCGCGGCATAGGCCGCAATGACGGCGGCGAACGACAGTCCGCACAGAACCGCCGCTGGTACCGCCAGAACGAGTCCCCACGATCGTGTGTCGGGGAACAGTGCGAGAACCACCCCGACGCCAGCCACGAAGATTCCGATGCGTGTGGCCAACCACAAGAACATCCCGCGAACGATCTGCATGGGTGACAAGCGGGTGGCCGCCATCGCCTCGAAGAAGCCTTGCCACTTGAAACCAGCCATCACCGGGTACGTGGACTCGAATGACCCGACGATCATCGCGGTGGTGGCGAGGAGACCGGGGGCCAGAAACGACACGTACGGAACGCCACCCAACGCGTCCACTGACGACTGGCGCGAATTGACGAGCGATCCGACACCGAGGCCCATGCCGAGCAGGAACACGAGGGGTTGGAGCAAACCGAGAACGACCTCGGTCTTCCAGGTGCGGCGCAGGATGGTGGCGTAGTACTCCCAGACTCGAACAGCCGGCAGCGTGGTCATCACTCCACCAGACTGCGGCCGGTGAGTCGCAGGAACACGTCTTCGAGCGAGCTCCGACGTACCAATGCGCTTTCGTGCGGAACGCCACGGCGATGAACTTCACCGAGAACGTCTTCACCATCGCCTGCGTAGATGAGAACTCGATCGGGCAGAACCTCTTGCCGATCACCGAGCCCCGCGAGTACGGCGGCTTGATCGGAGTTCGTGCCAGCGGCGAATCGCAATTCGAGCACCTCGCGGCTCGAATGCTCTTCGATCAACTGTCGCGGAGATCCCTCGGCGACGATGAGGCCACCATCCATCACAACCAACCGATCGCATAGTTGCTCGGCTTCGTCCATGTAATGGGTGGTGAGCACGAGAGTCACGCCCTGCTGTTTGAGGCGGTACAAACGATCCCACAAGATATGACGCGCCTGAGGATCGAGACCCGTTGTGGGCTCGTCGAGGAGCAACAACTCGGGTCGGTTGATGAGGCTGCGCGCGATCGTGACGCGGCGTTTCATGCCACCACTCAGCGGTTCGACCCGTGAATTGGCGCGATCAGTCAGCTGCACGAAATCCAACAACTCGGCGGCTCGCTTCTTGCAGTCGGAGCGGGGAATGTCGAAGTAGCGCCCGTACACCACCAGGTTCTCGAGCACCGTCAATTCGCTGTCGAGATTGTCCTGCTGAGGAACCACACCCATACGGGCACGGATACGCGAGCCGTGCTCCGACGGATCGAGCCCGAAGATCCGCAAGTCGCCGCTCGAAGCCGGCGACACGCAGCCGATCATCCGCATCGTGCTCGACTTGCCCGCCCCATTGGGTCCGAGGAAGCCGAACGACTCGCCCCGCTGGATGCGGAAGTCGACGCCCTTCACCGCTTCGAAGTCCCCGAACTTCTTCACGAGGCCACGCGCTTCGATCACCGCATCCACGTTCGACACGCGAAAAACCTTAGTCGTCGACCGTTCCGAGGCCGAAAGAAGTTTCAACGAGTAGTTTCGTGCCGTGATCGTTCGCGACATGACCACTGCCGATCTGGCGATCGCTCACGCCATCAATCAAGAGAACGTTCCGGCCGTCGGAGAGGAGACCTTCGCCGACTTCGAACACATCTTCGGAGTGTCATCGATGAACTTGGTAGTCGAAGCCGACGGTGCGGTGCGCGGCTTCTGCATGGTGATGCCACCAGGCGTCAACTACGACAGCCCCAACTACCTCTACTTCTGCGACAACTACACGAGCTTCGTGTATCTCGATCGAGTGGCAGTCACCGACGGCTGGCGCGGACGAGGAATCGGTCCATTGCTGTACCGCGAAGTCGAACAGCGAGCGCAGGCCGACTGGTTCACCCTCGAGGTGAACGTGAAGCCGATGAACGAAGGCTCCTTGCGGTTTCATGCTCGTGAAGGCTTCGTCGAGGTGAGCCAGCAAGAAACCCGGCCGGGAAAGATCGTCAGCCTGATGGCCAAACGACTGCGCTGATCACGAACGTCGGTCGGGCAGGAAACGGAAGCGCTCGCGCACTTCTTTCACTCTGTCGGCCGTGACGTCGGCCAGCAGAATCCCTTCGCCGTAGCGCTGGCTGGCCAACACGTCGCCGTACGGATCGACGATGCAACTGTCGCCCGAGTAGTGCAAGCCTCCGCCCGATCCCACACGATTGCAGCCCACAACGTAAGCCAGGTTCTCGATGGCCCGTGCGCGCAGAAGCGTCATCCAGTGCTCACGGCGAGGTTCGGGCCAATTGGCCGGCACCAGATAGACGTCAGTGTCACGAGCCAACTGCCAGAACTCGTCGGAGAAACGCAGGTCGTAACACACGAAGAGCGACACCCGAAGATCACCCACCGAGATGGTGACCAACTCGGTACCCGGCCGAACGTGTCGATCCTCACCACCGAACGTGAACGGATGGATCTTGCGATAGCGGTGCACCGTTCCGTCGGGTGCGGCCACCACCAAAGTGTTGGCCGGACGACGATCATCAGCCGACGACTCGGCCGGGATCTCCGGACACGAGCCGGCTACCCATACGCCATGGCGGCGCGCATGCTCCACCAAGAACTGTGACGACGGCCCACCTTCTTGTTCGGCGAAGTCGGGGGACTCCACAGCGAAGCCAGTGGAAAACGTCTCGGAGAGCAGAACGAACTCGGCGCCTCGATCGACAGCCGCCGCGATCAGTTCAGACAAGTGCGCGAAATTGGCCTGGCGGTCGCACCACGCGATGTCGTGTTGCACCGCGGCGAACTTCACGACAGCCCCTTCAACCGAGTGACGGCTTCATCGATGAGTTCGAATCGCTTGCAAAATGCGAAGCGGACCAGATGGCGGCCTTCGCTCTCGTGGGCACGGTCGTAGAACACGACGTTCGGGATTCCGACCACTCCGCAACGAGCGGGTAACGAGCGGCAGAACGCGTAGCCGTCACCCGACGGTTCGACTGGTCGGATGTCGACGGTCACGAAGTAGGTGCCGGCGGGCTTGAAGACATCGAAGCCTGCCTCGGCCAACCCGGACATGAGACGATCGCGCTTGGTCTGCAAGTCGCGAGCCAACTCGACGAAGTATTCGTCGGGCAAGCGCAGTCCGGTTGCGATCGCGGGTTGGAACGGCCCCGACGACACGTACGTGAGGAACTGCTTGGCGGCACGGGCCGCGGCCACGAGCGGGGCCGGGCCGCACACCCAACCCACCTTCCATCCGGTGGTGTTGAAGGTCTTACCACCACTCGAGATCACGAGTGTTCGTTCCTTCATCCCGGGAAGAGATGCGATCGATCGATGGACGACACCGTCGTAGGTGAGGTGTTCGTACACCTCGTCGGACACGACGATCAGATCATTGGCGATCGCGACCTCGGCGATCGTCTTCAGCTGCTCGTCGTTCAACACTGCTCCGGTCGGATTGTGCGGCGTGTTGAGCAGAATCACTCGAGTCTTCGGCGTGATGGCCGCTCGCAACTCGTCGGGATCGAACGAATACGACGGAGGTCGCAACGTGACCGGACGCGTCACCGCCCCGGCCAAGGCGATACACGCCTGATAACTGTCGTACATCGGCTCGAGCAGGGCGACCTCGTCACCGGTCTCGAGCAGTCCGAGCAGACATCCGGCGAGAGCCTCGGTCGCACCGGCCGTCACCAAGATTTCGCGATCGGGGTCGTAGTCGAGACCCCAGAAACGCTTCTGATGTTCGCTGATCGCTTGACGCAGAACCGGAACACCAGGACCAGGCGGATACTGGTTCTGCCCCGAACGGATGGCGGCCACGGCCGCATCGAGTACCTCGGCCGGTCCGTCGTAGTCAGGGAAACCCTGACCGAGGTTGATCGAGCCGGTCTCAGTGGCCAGTGCGGTCATCTCGGCGAAGATCGTCGAGCCGAACCCCTGCAGTTTCGAGGTCAGGAACGGCGCGCGCGGCATGAGGTCAGGTTACGCCGAGCGTCGTAAGGATCGCATCGAGTAGTCCGCTCGCACCGAAACGGAACGTCTGAGGCGTGGCCCAGGCCGGGCCCATGATTTCATCGGCGAGCCCGAGGTACAACTGAGCGTCAGCAATCGTGCGAATGCCGCCCGACGGCTTGATCCCGACGGTTGCGTCACTGTTACGAATCACACCGAGCATGGCGCGGACCGCATCGGGCGTGGCTGACGTCGACGTCTTGCCCGTGGACGTCTTCACGAAGTCGGCGCCAGCAGCGATCGCCAGTCGAGCCGCTGACTCGATGAGATCGACGGCGCCGATTTCACCAGTTTCGAGGATCACCTTGAGATGACACTCGGACGGTACGACGCCACGCACCGTCGACACGTACTCACTCGCGCGAGCAGTGTCGCCACGAACGAACGACGTGTACGGAAGAACGAGATCGATCTCGTTGGCACCGTCAGCGAGCGACGCCCGCGTCATGTCGACCACGTCACCGAGCGGTTCGTCACCCGACGGAAAATTGACCACAGTTGCGATGGCAACCCCACGACCAGCCAAACACTCCGAAGCCGTGGCCACGAAACGCGGCCATACGCACACTGCTGCGACATGTCCGAAAGGAGTCGTTGCCCGCTCGCACAAACGGACCACATCGTCTCGAGTGCACCGGTCGTCGAGGTTCGTCAGATCGAGACACTCGAGTGCTCTCTGCGCGACCTCACGATCAGAGGTCACGACACGAAGCCACTCAAGTTCTCGGGTCCGAACGAGGTGGGAAGAAGCGATTCCATCGTGAACGTCGCGCGCACACCATCGGGGCCGCACGCGTAGATGGGCGTGGACGGAGGGGCGAACTCGCGAACTCGCTGGCGGCAACCGCCGCAACACGTGCCCACCTCGACACTGTCGCAAATGGTGACGAGCACGGCGATGTCGCGATCACCAGCGGCGCACATCGCGGCGATCGCGCCTGCTTCAGCACACGTACCGACGGGGTACGCCGCGTTCTCGACGTTGCAACCCACGCGAATTCGACCCGACGACGACAAGATGGCGGCGCCGACAAGGAAGTGCGAGTACGGCGCGTAGGCCTGCTCCTGCACACGCTTGGCGGCGGCGAACAGTTCGGCGACGCGGTGTTCGGGTGGATATGACCAGTTCTCGCTCACGGACCACAACTTACGACGCCGTGTGACGGTGTGGTGTCGACCCGGTGTGCGAGGATGGCGCGTGATCAGAAGAAGCATCCTCAGCGTCTGGAGTTGGGCGGTCCTCGTGGTCGTCATCATCGTCTGGACGCCGCTTGTCTTCGTCACCTGGCTGGTCACGCTTCCCTTCGACAAGGGCCACTACGCAGCCGGCTACTTGTTCCGCAAACTCACCGTGGTGCATCAAGCGCTCACTCCGATGTGGAAGTTCCGAACCAGCGGAAAGTTGCCGCCAAACAAGCGTCACCCCTACGTGGTGGTGGCCAACCACGAGAGTTTCGTCGACATCCTCCTCATCAGCCATCTGCCCATCGAGATGAAGTGGATGTCCAAGGAGTCTCTCTTCAAGATCCCACTGGTGGGATGGATGATGCGGATGGCCGGCGACATCCGGTTGGTACGCGGTGATCGTGCCAGCGGTGCGGCGGCCCTCGCCGCCTGCCACGACCGACTTCGCAAGAAGGTGTCGGTGATGATCTTCCCCGAAGGCACGCGTTCGGCCGACGGATCGCTCGGAGCGTTCAAGGACGGTGCGTTCCGACTCGCAATCGACGCCGGCGTTCCGATCCTGCCGCTCGTCGTCCACGGAACACGCACGGCTCTGCGCAAGCACGACTGGCGACTGGGCGACTCGAACGCGGTGGTTCGAGTCCTCGATCCGATTTCCACCGAAGGAATGACGATCGACGACATGCCGAAGTTGCGTGACGACGTTCGGGCTCTGATCGCGCGCGAACTCGACGAAATGTCGGCCGCCGCCTAGCGGCCGGAGTGACCGAAGCCGCCGCCGCGATCGTCGCCGCCGAGCGACTCGACTTGGCTCCACTGCACTTCCAGGACTGATTGCACCACGAGTTGCGCGATGCGATCACCCCGACGTACGTGATAGTCGTTGGTCGGATCGGTGTTGAGCAACACCACCTTGATCTCACCTCGGTACGCGCAGTCGATGAGTCCGGGGCTGTTCATGACCGTCAACCCGTGCTTCAGGGCCAAACCACTGCGAGGCAGAACGAATGCCGCCGTACCACGCGGTAGAGCCAGAGCGATTCCGGTCGGAACCAGGACCCGACCACCACCAGCACCGACGAGCGCATCTTCGCGAGCCAACAAGTCGAGCCCGGCGTCGCCCGCATGTGCGTAGGTGGGTAGCGAAAGGTCGGCGTCGAGACGAACAACCGGAACGGTCACGCGGGGCCAGGACGCTTCGGACACACTTCGACGATAGGCGGTGTCGCCGGCGGCCTTCGATCCGCGCCACATGGATGGCCTATGGTCTCCGACGTGCTGGTCTGGATGGATCTCGAGATGACGGGGCTCGACCCCGCCAAAGAGGCCATCGTCGAAATTGCCACCATCGTCACCGACGACCAGCTGAACATCGTCGCGGAAGGTCCCGACCTGGTGGTGCCGGCACCACCCGACGTCCTGGCGGCCATGGATCCGTTCGTCGTCGACATGCACACCAAGTCGGGGCTGCTCGAACTCATGAAGGCGTCCACACTCACGCTCGAAGAAGCCGGCCGACTCACCCTCGAGTTCATCAAGTCGCACGTCCCCGAGCCGCGCACCGTGCCACTGTGTGGCAACTCCATCGGAACCGATCGTCGCTTCCTGGCCAAATACCTCCCCGACATCGAGAACTACTTGCACTACCGCTCGGTCGACGTGAGTTCCATCAAAGAACTCGTGAAGCGCTGGTACCCCGGAACCGACAATGTTCGACCCTTCAAAGCCGGAACCCACCGAGCGCTCGACGACGTGCGTCAAAGCATCGAAGAGCTCCGCTTCTACCGCGAGCGAGTATTCGTCGCCGGCGAAGGCTCACCAGTACCCTCGTCCTCGTGACCGAGGCCCACTCCCACAACCAGCCGTCGGCCCCACGACCGCCCAAGCAGGAGCAGTTGCCGGCCACCGAGCAGATCGACGAGATCGCACCCGGAGTCCTTCGAACCCAGTTGCCCATCGACATGCCCGGACTCGGACACGTCAACATGTACGTGCTCGAGGATGACCGCGGCGTCACCGTGGTCGATCCGGGTCTCGCCACCCCCGCCAACTACAAGGCCATCACCCATCGCTTGGGCCTGGCCGGAGTTCCACTGAAGCGGGTGCATTCGATCGTGGTCACCCACAGTCACCCCGACCACTACGGCGGTGCGTACTGGCTCCAGAAAGAGACCGGGAGCGAGATCATCACCAGTGCGCGGTTCCGGATGTTCTGGGACCCGACCGAGGCACCCGACATCGACGTCGAAGACGCGGCCGACATTCCGGTGCAACGCCGTCCGTGGGACGCCACTCCGTGGGGTGGACCCGGATACGACATTCCGTGGCAGCGCAAGATGCGCTACGCGGTGGCGCGCCGAGTACCGGGCCTCATCAAGACGCCGAAGCCGACGGTTCGACTCGATGACAGCGAACACATCCGCTTCGCTCGCCGCGAATGGATCGCGCTGCATACGCCCGGCCACACCGACGATCACTTGTGCCTCTTCGACCCCGAGCACGGACTCATGCTCTGCGGCGACCACGTGCTTCCCACCATCACCCCGCACATCAGCGGTCTCATCGGCACTCGCGATCCCCTCAAGAAGTTCTTCCAATCCCTCGACAAGGTGGCCGAATTCGGGTCGCAAGTCACCACCGCGCTACCCGCCCACGGCAATCCGTTCACCGATCTGGCCGGCCGAGCCCGGGCCATCAAAGAACACCACGAGGGACGACTCCAGAAGCTCCGTGACGCCGCTTCCGAACTCGACCGCCCGGCCACGGTGATGGAGATGTCCACCCACCTGTTCTCGCCGCGTGCGCTGGGCGGCATGGCCGACAGCGAAACGTTCGCCCACCTCGAACACCTGCGAATCGCTGGCGAATTCGTCCGAATCGAACACACCGACCGGTTCGAGTACGCACTCGCCGATTGAGTGGCACAATCGGGTCATGACGTCGACGTCGACGCCCAACGTTCTCTTCATCACACTCGATCAGTTCCGAGGTGATGCCTTGTCGTGTGCCGGACACCCACTCGTACGCACACCCCACCTCGATGCATTGGCGGCCGAGGGAGTCCGTTTCGCCCGGCACTACACGCAATCCACGCCATGTGCGCCGGGCCGGGCTGGTTTGTACACCGGCATGTACCAGATGAACCATCGTGTTGTCGCCAACGGCACGCCACTCGATTCACGCTTCGACAACGTCGCATTGCTCGCCCGTCGCGCCGGTCGACGACCGGTTCTGTTCGGCTACACCGATCAAGCCGTCGATCCCCGCGTGACGACCGGTCCCGACGATCCGCGACTCCAGTCGTACGAAGGCATCCTGCCCGGATTCGAATGCATCGTCGATCTAGCCATACCGCATCAACCCTGGATCGACTTTCTGGCCCAACGCGGTGTCGATGTCTCGGCGGGATACGACGCCATGCTGCACAGCGAGAACGAGCGGACCGAAGAACTCTCGATGGCATCGTTCACCACCGACCGAGTCATCGACTGGATCGACTCCCATGGTGACGAGCCCTGGTTCGTGCATGCCAGTTATCTCCGACCGCATCCGCCGTACTCGGCGCCGGGGCGATTCGCGTCGATGTACTCACCCGATGATTGCGGCGACCCCATCGCACCCGCCGATGATCGCCATCCGTTTCACGACGTGCTGATGAACATCGACATCGTCAAGGTGCCCACCGATCCGATCGACATGCGAAACATTCGCGCGCAGTACTTCGGAATGATCTCTGCGGTCGATCACGAAGTGGGCCGTTTGTGTGCCGCCCTGCGCGCCCGCGGACGCTGGGACGACACCGTGGTCGTCATTACATCCGATCACGGTGAGCAGCTGGGCGATCACGGATTACTCCAGAAGGTGGGCTGGTTCGAGGAGAGCCATCACATTCCGCTCATCTGGCGCGACCCGCGCCATCCGGGTGGACGCGTCGTCGACTCGTTCACCGAGAGTGTCGACGTGATGCCCACGCTCGCACAGACCTGGGGCCTCGAGGTCCCGCTGCAGTGCGACGGCCTGCCACTCACACCGTTCATCGAAGGCACCGAACCCCCGTGGTGGCGCACCGCCGCCTCGTGGGAATTCGACTGGCGCTTCGCACTCATCGCGTGGGGTGAGTACCGGTGGCCCTGGGATCGACGACTCGAGAATCAACATCTCACAGTGCGCCGCTCGGCCGACACCGCGTACGTGCAGTTCGGCGACGGCTCGTGGCTGTGCTTCGACATCGCCGCCGATCCCACCTGGCGAACACCCATCACCGATCCGGCCCGTATTCTCGCCATGACCCAGGAGATGCTCGTGTGGCGCAGCACGCACAGCGATCGCACCCACACCGGTCTCCTCGTCGATGCCGGTGGGGTGGGGCGATGGCCCGACGGAATTCCGTGGCGTTCGGAGATGCCAAGATCGTCGGCATGAGCCGAACCCCGAACGACATCGACCACCTCATCGGGCAGATGACGCTCGACGAAAAGGCCAGGCTCACCTCGGGTGCGTCGCTCTGGTCGACCGTCGACATCGAGCGCGTCGGAATCCCGTCGATCGTCGTGACCGACGGACCGGCCGGCGCCCGCGGTCCGTTCACTCCGGGTCTGGGCAAGCAAAGCGCGTCGCTCTGCGTGCCGTGCGGATCGGCCCTCGGTGCAACGTTCGACGCCGAACTGCTCGAACGAATCGGCGCCGCCGTCGGACACCAGGCGCGATCGAAGACTGCTCGCGTGCTGCTCGCTCCCACCGTCAACCTGCATCGATCACCACTCGCCGGTCGGAACTTCGAGTGCTACTCGGAAGACCCGTTGCTGAGCGGCAAACTTGCCGCCGCCTACATCCGCGGAGTGCAATCGAACGGTGTGGCCACGACGGTGAAACACTTCGTCGGCAACGACGCCGAGTTCGAACGCATGACCATCGACAGCGTGATCGACGAAAGAACTCTGCGCGAGGTGTACCTCGTACCGTTCGAACACGCCGTCCGCGAAGGTGGCTCGCTCGGCATCATGACGTCATACAACCGACTCAACGGTCGATACAACGCCGAGAACCGTTGGTTGCTCCACGATCTGCTCCGCGGCGAATGGGGATTCGAAGGGTTCGTCATCACCGATTGGTACGCCGGATTCACCACCGAAGGAGCCGCCGAGGCCGGCCTCGATCTCGAGATGCCCGCACCCGCGCGCTACTACGGCAAACACCTCGTGGACGCGGTGAGAGACGGTCGGGTCGACGAATCACAGGTCGACCGCGCGGTCCGAACGCTACTCACCGTGTTCGACCGCCTGGGGGCACTCGATGACGAACCGGCCGAGCCCACGGCCATCGATCTCGACGAGCACCGAACACTGGTGCGCCGTGCGTCGGCTGCATCGATGGTTCTGCTGCGTAACGAGAAGATCGCGAACGACGCGCCACTTCTGCCACTCGATCCGCGATCGCTTCGCCGTCTGGCGGTCATCGGACCGAACGCCGCGCGGGCCCGCATCATGGGCGGCGGCTCGGCCGAGGTCATGCCGCATCCCCATCTCACGATCATCGAAGCGTTGCGATCGCGATTCGCGGGCGTCGAGGTGAACCACGAACACGGCTGCTCGATCGATCGATCGACTCCCACCATCGCCGGCGACATGATCACGTCGCCGAACGGCGAACAAGGATTCACGGTCACCATCGTCGACAAAGGTCGCGACGTCGCAACCATCCAACGTCCGGATGGACGTGTACTCGTGGTTGCGCGCCAAGAAGAAGGTGTGCCGATCTCGGGCTTCAGTTTCTCGGCCATCGGACATCTGCAGGTCGACGCCACCGCCGACTACACGATCTCGGTGTCCGAGACGAGCCCGTGTCGGCTCTTCCTCGACGACGAATGCATCATCGATGGAACCGAGTTGCCTCCCCCGGGTCATCGGTTCTTCGGGCTGTTCCGCGAGGAGATCGCCACGACCGTTCGTCTCACCAAGGGCCGCGTCCACGTACTCCGACTCGAATGCGACGCCGTGTCACGTCAGTGGGCGCACGGTGCTCAGATCGGCCTGGCTCGCGTCGACGACACCGACCCCATCGCGGCCGCCGTCGAGTTGGCTCGGTCATCCGATGTGGCCTTGGTGGTGGTCGGAACCAACAACGAGTGGGAAAGCGAAGGACACGATCGCGACACGCTCGACTTGCCCGGTCGTCAGGTCGAATTGATTCGCCGCGTGGCTGCTGCCAATCCGCGCACGGTCGTCCTCGTGAACACCGGCGCACCCATCGACATGGAGTGGGTCGAGTCGGTGCCGGCCGTGATGCAGGTGTGGTTCGGTGGTCAGGAAATGGGGCCCGCCGTCGCCGACGTACTGAGCGGCGACGCCGAGCCCGGTGGTCGACTGCCCACCACCATCCCGGTGCGAATCGAACACACTCCGGCCTTCGGCAACTTTCCCGGTGAGCACCACCAGATCCGCTACGGCGAAGGCGTGTACATCGGGCATCGCTGGTACGACTCACGACACCTGCCGGTCGCATTCCCATTCGGATTCGGTCTCTCGTACACCACGTTCCGAGTCGGCGAGCCCGAACTCGATCGTTACGAGATGGCTGGTAGCGATTCCGTGACGTTACGAGTTCCCGTCACCAACACCGGTTCACGCGCCGGTTCGCACGTGGTGCAGGTCTACGTGGCTCCACCGAAGTCGGCGATCGCACGGCCGGTGCACGAACTGAAGACGTTCGCGAAGGTGCATCTTGCTCCAGGCGAGACACAGGTGGTCGAACTCCCCCTTGGTCCGCGCGCCTTCGCCCACTGGGATCCGGGCGATTCGTACGCGAACCCACTCCGGCCGCATCCGACCGGACTCAGTACCTCAGTGGAGATCGGACGGGCCGGCGACTGGAAGGTCGAGCCGGGTGTCTACGAGATTCGCGTCGCGTCGTCGTCACGGCACATCGACGCCACCGCGCTGCTCACCATCACGAGTTGATCAACGAGCGATACGCAGCGTCCACACCGGAGTGTCGTCGGGTCGCACCGGCAGCACGATGGTGTCGCCGCGCCGTGTGACCGATCCACGCGAGTTCAGCAGACTCACGTCGCCGGATGGCAGTCCGCTGATCGTCACGGTCGCACTCGACGGACGGCCGCACACCATGGCGTACACCGCGCCATCAGATCCGGCGGTGAGGCGAACGGTTGCCCCTTCGTCGGTCGTGAGTGTCGACTGCTCGTACGGACGGCTGCCGTAGATGGCGGCTCCATTGGTCTCGAGCCACTGACCCATTCCGATGATCCGTATCTGCTGAGCCCACGGAATGTAACCACCGGGCATGGCCCCGAAGTTGAGCAGCAGGTTTCCGCCGTCGGCCACGATGTTCACGAGCATCAAGATGAGTTCGTCGGTGGCCATGTACGTGCTGTCGTCCTCGAACTGCATGTAACCGAAGCTCGTACCGATACCCCGACACACTTCGAACTTCTTGTTCGCATCCATCGGCCGGGTGGTGTACTCGGGTGTCGTGAAGTCGGTGTGATGACGACCCTGGATCACGCCGAGCATGTCGAAACGGTCGTTCACCACACCGTCAGGATTGCCGTTGTAAAAGTCGGCGATGAGGGGATTGGCTCCGTCGGCAAACTTCGGGTAGCCGATGTCGTTCCAGAGAACATCGGGCTGGTAGCGCTGGATGAGTTCGCGCCAATGGGCGTCGGCGTACTCGAGGTACGCGTCGTCCTGCGGAATAGCAGCAAACAACGTGGCCCAACTCTTGATACCGAGACCCTGGAACGTCCAATCGATTCCGCCCGAGTAGTACACACCGAATCGCATACCGGCATCACGAGCAGCCGTCGCACACTCACCCACCAGGTCACGTTTCGACTGCCACTTCTCGCCGTGGTGTGGATTCGGAACATTGGACGGCCACAACAGCACGCCGTCATGGTGCTTGGTGACGAACACGCAGTACTTGGCGCCCGAACGCTTGAAGACGTCTCGCCAGTGTGACGAGTCCCAGTCCTGGGCCCGATTCAAGAAGGTGTCGACGAAGGTGGAGTAGTCGGGATTGCCGAGCACCTCACGGTGGTACTTCTCGGCTGGTGAGCCCGGAATGCTGATGGAGTTCCAATACCACTCGGCGTACGGGGTGTGGCTGAACGCCACCTCCTCACCCTCTTCGCGCGCGAGCGTGAACGGATCGCGGCCCATGGGCGCGAACGACGGCACCGAGCCGACCGTCCAGTGGGCGAACAACCCGAACTTCGCGTTGTCGTACCAACGCGGCACGGAATGAGTACGTAATGACTCAAAGGTCGGTTCGAACATGACATCCCCCTTCGTGCCCCGACACTAATCGGCCGAGCGCGTCACGGATTCAGGTCACGAATCCTGGGCGCTGAGTCGTTCTTCGGTGCGCCGTACGAGTGTTTCGCGTTCGGCGGGCGACAACGGTTTGGCTGTCTTCACCTTGATCTCCAACTGATCGACACCTTCAGCCGGGGTGGCCAGGGCGACGTCGTCGACGAGGACGACCTCGGTGAGGTGCGGTGTGCCGGCCAGTTCCCGAATGGTGTCGGCGGCCCGTGATGCGGCCTCCCCGGGCGCGGTGTCAGCGGGAAGATGAATGGACAGACGGGTTTCGATCGGTTCCTGGCTCAGATTGCGCACGCGAGCCAACGCACCGTGCGGCAAGTGAACCGTGCTCACGCCGTCACGCAAGCGAGTGGACACCAGGCCGATGTGCTCGACGATGCCACGAACACCCGAAGGCAAACCGGCGTCGACCTCGATCTCGTCGCCGATGCCGTAGCGATCTTCGAGGAGAACCGACAGGCCGGTGAGGTAGTCGTTCACCTTGTGCTGACCGCCAATGGCCAGACCCGCACCGATGAATCCGGCACTCGACAAGAAGAACGCCGCGTCGACGTCGAGGATGTGGAACACCGCGATCAAGACACCGATCCACACGACCACCGCGAAGAGGTGGTGAATCATGCGCGCGGCGGCGTCGGCCCGCTGCTGTCGGCGATTCTCGCCGACTTCACCCACCTCGAAGTCGTTGTAACGAGCCCGAGTGCGCCACCAACGCGACGGATGAGCGGCAGCTCGCATCGACAAGCGCCTGACCACCCGACGAACCACGAGATGGGTGACCCGGGTGAGAATCGCGGCACCCACGATGATGATGGCCACCAGGAGTGGCTTCGAGAACGTGTCGGTAGCCGAGGTCTCGGCCGGGCTCGGGGTCAGGGTTCGCAGCCAGAAGAACGTCATGTCGTGTCTAGTCTGCCCGGATTCCGAGCCATCCGGGGACGTGCGTGATCGACTCGAGTTCGGCGAAGCGAGGTCCGGAGGGCAGAGTCTCCACTCGTTCGAGTTCCCAGAGGAACGGGTACGGCACGTGCACGGCATAGCCGCCCAGATCGAGCACGGGGAGCACGTCGCTGCGCACCGAGTTGCCGATCATGCAGAAACGCTGGGCCTCGACACCCTGCTCGGCGATGATACGGGCGTAGGTGTCGACGTCTTTCTCGAGCACGATCTCCACGTGATCGAAGTGGTGATCGAGTCCACTCGTACCCACCTTGCGCGACTGGTGGATGAGATCACCCTTGGTCACCAGGATCACCCGGTAGTGCTCGCTGACCGTCGCGAGCACCTCCGACACGTGCGGCAGCAAGCGCACGGGGGCGAGTAGAAGGTCGCGAGCGACGTCGATGATCTGAGCGAACACCTTCGTCGGTACACGGTCCTGTCCGATGGTGACTGCCGCCTCGACCATCGACAAACCGAACGCCTTCACGCCGTAGCCGTACACCGGAAGGTTGGATCTCTCCATCGCGGTGAGACCAGCCATCACGTCGACGCCCGGACTCGCGTACGGCGTCAGCAACTCGACGAATCGAGCCTCGGCGGCGTGGAACCCGTCTTCGCTGTGCCACAACGTGTCATCGGCATCGAACGCAACGACATCGACGGGCTTCATTGTCGACTCAGCGATGGATCGCGTTGAGGTAGTTGTACACCGTGATACGCGACACGCCCATGGCGTCAGCCACGTCTTCGACCGCTCGTCGCAGGATGAACGCACCGCGGTCATCGAGCAAACGAATGGCCAACTGCTTCTGCTCGCGATCCATGTCGGTGACAGCAGTTCCGATCTCGCGTTCGACCGAGTCGATCAAGCGATCGAGAGCGCCGTGCAGCGCCGGTGGACGAACGATCGCGACCACTCGACCCTCGATGGTCAGTGGAATGTCGGAACCTTCGCGGTCGGCTTCCGACACGACTCGACAACCGAGAACGTCGAGCAGCGGTTGCAGCATCGTCACGATGCTCTGCGGATCGACGGTCATCGATCGACTCGCTCGATGTGCACGTTCACGTGCGTCGCACCGTTGGCGTAGGCCGCACCCACCAGAGCCGAGACCGCGGCGGCAACGATGTCGTCGGATCCGGTGAACTCGGAACCGAACGGCCCGAATTCGATTTCGGGCCCGAGGTGACGCACCGCATCGACCGCGGCCATCACATGTCGCCCGGGGTTGCCTTCGACGAAAGGCTCGACGGTGAACTCGACGCGCAGCATGCCCCCAAGAGTAGGTGGCTACATGCGACCCATCACACGGCGGAGTTCGATCGCCCGAGCCGAGCAGTCGCGGCCGGCCATGTCGAAGGCGTCCGACAGACGCGAGAGCGCCGAGCGGAAAGAACTTTCCCAGTCGGATTCGAAGGCCTGACGGGCCGGACCGACCCACGCGGTGCCGGCCAAGGTGCTGGTCACGAGGCTGACGATCGACTCGACACTCTCACGTTGACGGCACAACGTGGTGCCCAGAGATTCGAGTTGGTCGGGGTCGGCGCCGATGAGAGAACCGATGGTCACGGATGTACTCCTTTTTCATTCGTTCGATGACCTCTCGAGCGAGAGGCCCGCAGTGAAGGGTCCGACCACCTCGAAAAGGGCGACGCTCACCAACGAATCAACGGAAGAAGCAACGCCAGGCTGTCGGGCAGGAAACGATCGCGGGCGATCGCCGTGGCCAGGTCGTTTCGGTTCACCCACCACGCCTCGGTGATCTCACCGTCGGTGAAGGCGAACGGACCACTGCTCACGACTTGATAACACCGACCCAGGAGCGACACCGCCTCGTCGTCGTACATCTTCACGACTCCGTCGTCGAGTGGGATGACGACCGCATCGCGAACGCCGATTTCCTCGGCCACTTCACGTCGAGCGGCGTCGTCGTACGTCTCGTCGGCGGCCACGACACCACCCACGGCGATGTCGCACCATCCTGGCCACACGTCCTTGCTGAGCGAGCGCCGATGCACGAGCAATCGTCCCGCTCCATCGGTGACGGCGATGAACACGGCCCGGTGCCGTAAGCGCTCGGCACGCATACGTCGACGCGTCACGATCTCGATGACCCGATCACTCTCGTCGATCCAGGCCACCATCTCGTCCACCGGGCCACTCTATGAGTCGTCCGAATCTGTCTAAGGTGGGGCCATGGCAGCAGAAGGGACCTTGGCAACGCTCGCCGACGAGGCGCGCGATCATCAAAGCGATGCGGTGGCGTTGCGACGCGAACTGCATCAGTGGCCCGAGATTGGCAACGATCTCCCGATCACGCGCGAGAAGGTGCTCGAAGCACTCGACGGGCTGCCGCTCGGCATCACACTGCACCACACCACGTCGGGCATCGCCGCCACGCTCGAAGGTGCCCACGACGGGCCCACCGTTCTGCTGCGCGGCGACATGGACGCATTGCCCATGCCCGAAGACACCGGCCTCGACTTCAGTTCGCGTGTCGACGGTGCGATGCACGCCTGTGGCCACGACACCCACGTCGCCATGTTGGTGGGAGCGGCCAAACTTCTCTCACACCGCCGCAACGATCTACACGGTCGAGTTCTCTTCATGTTCCAACCGGGCGAAGAGGGTCATCACGGCGCTCAGCACATGATCGACGAGGGCCTTCTCGATGTCGGCCCATTGTCGAACGGCAGCGACTCGCCCATCACACGTGCCTTCGCGATCCACACCACGTCGTCTCTTCCCACCGGCTTCGTCAGCACGAAAGCGGGTCCTCTCATGGCATCGAGCGACTCGTTCACGATTCGGGTGGTGGGCAAGGGTGGCCACGGCAGCGAGCCGTTCCGCACGCTCGACCCGGTGCCGGCCGCCTGCGAAATCGTCCAGGCTCTGCAGGCCATGGTGACGCGACGAATCAACGTGTTCAATCCGTCGGTGCTCACGGTCACTCGCTTGCGGGCTGGCACGGCGTTCAACGTGATTCCCGAACACGCCGAGATCGGTGGCACCATCCGCGCCATCAGCGAAACCACTCGCAAGATGGTCCACGACGGAATCCGCCGCGTGGCCGAGGGAATCGCCGCCGCGCACGACCTGAACGTGGAAGTCGACATCAACATCGGCTACGACGTCACGGTCAACGACAATGATCACGCGCAACATGCCGCGCGTCTGGTCAAGACCGTGGCCGGCACCGATCGTTTCATCGAACTTCCGACACCGGTCATGGGCGCCGAAGACTTCGGAGTCGTGCTCAATCGCATTCCGGGAGCCATGGTCTTCCTCGGAGCCACTCCGTCCGACCGCAATCCGGCCACGGCCGCCCCCAACCACTCGAACCGTGTGTTCTACGACGAGGACGCGATGTCGACCGGGATCGCGCTCTACAGCGCGGCCGCCATCGACCACCTCGTCAAGTAGACGAACTCAGACGATCGCCAACGCGTTGGGCGGGCTCGCCACCCCGTGGGGGAGATTCAGGGGCGCCGAGACGAAGAAGCACTCGTAACGTCCGACGCGCGCGCAGTGCTCGGCCAATGCGTCGAGATTCCACATCTCACCCAACGGAATACCGAGCATCGGCAACAAGAGCGTGTGCGTGAAGATCTCGTGCAGTCGAGTGCGATCGGCTCGAACCTCGGCCTCGTGTTCGGGTGTGGTGGCCGAACCCGGCGGCCACACTTCCACCGCGGGGTTGTCGCATCCCACCGCGGCGATGTGCAGGTTCCAGAGCGTGCGCGCCAACTCTTCACCCGAACGAAGGCCCGGTGTGCGCAACGACGATGTCTCAGCGATGCGGGCTCGTACGTCGCTCGACTGTCGTTCGTACCACTCGATCCATCCGAACCGCAGCAGAAGAACATCGCCCTCACGGAGCTCGGTTCCCTGAGCAGCCAGACACTCGAGAATCTCCGACGGCTCGACGGGATCGGCGTCCGAACAATCGATGGGCCGACCGATGCTGGCTCGCCAACGACCGAGATCGGCCAGCACCGCGCGGCCGGCGATTCCACGCTTCGCCCAATGATCGATGCCGTGGTCGTCATCATCGACTCCGCCGAAGTGTCCGGTACCGGGCAGCGAATCGTCGGTGAGTGCGGCGTGATTGCGGATGTGTCGGAACCCGTCCCATTGACTGCTCGACTGCGTGTTCCAGGCGTGCAACACGTCGTCGTGGCTCGTTCCGGTGGAACCTCCCGTCACCTCGTGTCGAAAGGGCTGCCGACCGAACAGCGGCGGATCGGGCAAGCCCATGCTCCAGTTCAGAGCGAACACCCGACCCTCGCGCACCAGACGCGCGGCGCCGACGATCCGTTCGGGGGTGAGGAGATTCAGGCATCCGAACAACGGGCCGTCGGCCTCGTCCCACACGTCCCAGCTGGCCGGCAGTCCCGCGC
>VERK01000180.1 GCA_018882725.1 Actinomycetota bacterium
GCCCACGTTCACCAATTCGCCCCGATGATTGACGAAGGTGGCCTGCAGAAGTGAGTCGCGAACTGGTCCGACCCCCAATCGATCGATGCCTGATCGACCGACGGCCAGCGCGCCACCCACGGTTCCCGAGCCGGGTAGCGCGACGAACTGACCGCGCTCGGACGTGACCTGTCGAATGTCGTCCAGCGATGTACCGGCACCGCATGTGATGGTCATCTCGTCGGGGTGGTACTCGATGATTCCGCTCGGCGCCGTCACCACGCGTTCAACTGTGATGCCGTCGATTCGCATCACCGATCGAGTGGATCGTCCGCGCATCGACACTCGATCGGAGGCACCGACGCGTTCGGCGAACTCGTTCAGATCCATGCACCCTCGGGTACGTGTTGAACGTCGCCGCATGACGACGGACTAGGCAGGACTTTGAATGGATTGGCCAGACCACTCGGATCGAAAGCGCAGCGAACGGCTGCTTGAGCGGCCAGATCGGTCTCGGAGAACATGAGCGGCATGTAGTCGCGCTTCTCGAGACCGATGCCGTGCTCCCCCGAGAGGACGCCACCGGCGGCCACACTGGCCTTCACGATCTCCTCGCCCGCGGCGTGAACACGTTCCATGACGCCCGGTTCGCGTTTGTCGAACACCAGGAGAGGGTGCAGGTTGCCGTCACCGGCGTGGAACACGTTCAACACGAGCAGTTCGTGTCGGTCGACGATGCGGTAGATCTCGTCGAGCACGTCAGGTAGACGGCGCCTCGGGACGACCGTGTCATGGAGGTAGTAGTTGGGCTTGATTCGAGCCACGGCTCCGAAAGCCGTCTTGCGACCCTTCCACAGCAGCGCCCGTTCGGCCTCGTCACGGGCCACTCGAACGGTTCGGGCGCGATGTCGGCGACCGATATCAGCGACTCGCTCGGCTTGGGTCGCCACATCGGACGGGAGTCCGGTGACCTCCACCAAGAGCACCGCGGCAGCGTCGAGCGGCAGGCCGGCGTGCACGTATTCCTCGACGGCCTTGATGCAGAGGGCATCCATCATCTCGAGCGCGGCCGGAACCATGCCCGACGCGATGATCGCACTCACCGTGTCGGCGCCGTCGCGTACCGACGTGAAGTCGAGCAGCATCGTGCGCACGCTCGGAGGATTCTGAGTGAGGCGCACGCAGACCTTCGTGGCGATTCCGAACATCCCTTCGCTGCCGACGAACGCGCCACGCAAGTCGAATCCGTCGGGCTCGGGCTCTTCTCCGCCCAGGACCAGCAACCGACCGTCGCTCAGGACCACTTCGAGCCCGAGCACATGGGCCGACGTGACTCCATCGGCCAGACAGTGCGGGCCGCCCGAGTTGTTCGCCACGTTGCCTCCGACGGTGCAACTCTGCTGGCTACTCGGATCGGGGGCGAAATGGAGATCGTGGCCGAGAGCCGCCATCTGCCGTGAGAGATCGAGATTCAGGACTCCCGGTTCGACCCACGCGAGTCGATTGAACGGATCGACCGACACGACGCGATTCATCTTGGTGAGGCAGATCACGACGGCACCATCGAGTGGGGTCGCACCACCGGCGAGACCGGTCCCGGCCCCCCGCGCGACGAAAGGTCGTTCGTGAGCATGACATGTGCGCACGACGTGAATCACTTCGTCGACGGAGGTGGGATACACCACGACACCGGCTCGGCCGCTGATGGTGGATGCGTCGTGGTCGAACAACGAGACTTCGACCGGATTTCGGTGGATCTCGGCGACTCCGCGGGCCAGTTCGGCGAGGAAGTCGTTGGCCGGTCTGGTCATCGACGACGACGCGGTGCCACGAAACCGGGATCGAAGTGGCGCAATACCACCACACGACCGGGTTCGACGGGTTCGCCGTCGACGAGAAGCGCGTCGTTGGAGCGAATCGGATCGTCGGCGTCGGTCAGCGGCTCGAGACGATGGTCGAGCCGAGCGCGCAACTCGGCTTCCTTGGTGTGCATTGCTTCACGACCTTCGCGGACAGCATCGCCCACGTCGGTCAGGCGATCACGCACCTTGGTGCGCGCGTCCTTGACGACTTTCACGGGGGCCAGCGTCTCGACCTTCTTCTTCACCCGTCGACCCGCGAACACCACACCGGCCACACCGGTGACGATTCCGCTGACGAACCACACGAACCGCTTGATCATGCGCCCTTCTTCCACGGGACGACAGAGGATGCCGTGCGCTTACGTCCGACGTCACGACGGCCCGAGTCCCGACGACCCGACGCGCGGTGTTCGTTTCGGCGTTGCCGGCGAGTGAGACGTTTGGCGGCTCGAGACGTACCCGACGCGATAGCCGCCACCTTGATGACCGGCGTCGACAGCGCGGTACGAGCCACCCGTCCACTCCCTGACACCGCACCGCTGATGGCCTCGGCCGAACCGAGCACACGATCGAAGCGGGCCAGATCACGCTGGGCTTCGTGCATGGCGTCGCGGGCCTCGTCGGTGGACACTCGCAGGTCGGTGATGAGCGGACGGGTCTCTTGGCGCAGGGCGTCGACCTCATGGCGAATGGCGCGCAACGTGTCGTGAACGCGGAGCAAGACGACGACGAGGGCCGCGAACCCGAAGGCGCACAACACGGCAGCCAGAACGATGGCGAGTTCCCCGGCGGTCATGAGTCCATTGTGTCGTGCTCGGACCGGTCAGCGCCATGCCCACTCGGCCGATACCAGACCCGATCGGCCAAGACCTCGGGCAGGAACACCTGGTGGCGGGTCGGATCGTCGTGGGTGTAGTGGTACTCCACACCGTGCCCCAGGGTCGCCGCTCCTTGGTAATGGGCGTCGCGCAGGTGGGCGGGAACCTCGGCGACCTCACCGTTGCGAACGTCGGCCCGTGCGGTCCAGATGGCGGTGGCCACCGAATTGCTCTTCGGGGCGCGAGCCAGATGCAACGCGGCCTGGGCCAGGTTCAACTGCGCCTCGGGGAGACCCACGTGTTCGACTGCTTGAGCAGCCGCCACGGCGATCTGCAGCGACTGCGGGTCGGCCAGCCCGATGTCCTCGCTGGCCAGGATCACCATGCGTCGGGCGATGAAGCGCGCATCCTCACCCGCTTCGAGCATGCGGGCCAGGTAATAGATCGCGGCCTGAGGATCGCTCCCCCGCATGCTCTTGATGAACGCACTGGTGACGTCATAGTGATCGTCGCGGCCGTATCGGAGAGCACTGGTACTGAGCGCCTGTTCGACGTGGGTGAGATCGACCGGCTTCGGGTGAGCGAGCGCCGCGGCCACCTCGAGCGACGTGAGAACCTGTCGACCGTCGCCGGCTGACCGATCGACCAGAAGATCGACGGCGTCGTCGGACGCACTGGTGGACAGAGCATCGAGGCCGCGCACCACGAGACTCCGTGTCGCTTTCTTCGTCAGCGGTTCGAGACGGAACAGAGTGCTGCGCGACCGCAAGGGAGCGTTCACTTCGAAGAACGGGTTCTCGGTCGTGGCGCCGATGAGTGTGATGGTCCCGTCTTCGACTGCCGGCAGCAGAGCGTCTTGCTGCGACTTGGAGAACCGGTGAATCTCGTCGAGAAAAAGGATCGTCCCTTGATCGTGCAGACCGAGTCGCTCGCGGGCGCGGTCGATCACTTCACGGACGTCACGAACGCCGGCCGTCACCGCCGAGAGTTGCTCGAACGCCCGCGCGGTCGATCCGGCGATGGCCAGGGCCAAGGTGGTCTTGCCCGTGCCGGGCGGTCCCCAGAGGAGAATGCTGGTGAGACGATCGGCCTCGACGAGACGGCGAAGTGGTTGACCGGGCCCGACCAAGTGATCCTGGCCAACAACGTCGTCGATCGACTTCGGACGTAAACGAGCAGCCAGTGGAGCACGGTCGCGCAAGCGATCGCGGGCGGCCGCCGAGAACAGGTCGTCGCTCATGGCAACAAGCGCGCGAAGGCGCGTTGATACGCCGGTCGACGCCAGTCGATGACGCAGTCGACCAGTTCGTGGGGAGTCATCCAGGTCCACGACACGAACTCGCGATCGTCCGGTCGCGGCTGGACGTGATGGACGTGCCCGTCGTCGTGGGGGTCGGGAATCACCCCGAAGAGAAACCATCGCTGGATCTGACCTCGCACCGGATCATCACCCCTGATCTCGTCGGGCCATTCGTACGCGATCCAGTCCGGGAGTTGGTCGACCAGTCGGACATGGGAGCGATCGAGGCCGGTTTCTTCCTCCATCTCGCGCCAGGCCGCATCGATGGGTTCCTCGCCGACGTCGATTCCACCTTGAGGCAGTTGCCAGGCACCACGCGGCTGTTTGCGCTCGAACGCCAACAACTGTCCGTCATCGCGCCGAATGACGATCACGACGCCGGCCCGAAAGGACTGCGAACTCATCGCACTGCGTTCGACACGAAGTCAGACC
>VERK01000018.1 GCA_018882725.1 Actinomycetota bacterium
CATCGTGTACGACGGCCTCATCGACAACGTTCAGGTGAGTTGGGTCAAGATCGGCGTGGACGGCGCGCGTCAACTCCTTCAGGCCGGCTGCAACGACATGGGCGGAACGCTCATGGACGAGAACATCTCGCGGGCGGCTGGCGCCAACCACGGCCAGAAGATGACCGAGGACGGATTCCGCGCGGTGACGGCTCCCCTGGGTCGCACCCTCGTCCAGCGCAACACGGCCTACCGCCACCTGCACCCGGTCGCTGGCAACTAGTCCGGAACGGAATCCATCGATTCAGCTCAAGGCACGGCGTGCAGCGTCGATGTCGAGTGCCAACTGCGCACGAAGTTCGTCGAGGCCGGGGAACTTCTGCTCCCCGCGCAATCGCGCCACGAAACGCAACCGAGCGCTTTCGCCATACAGATCAAGAGGTTGGTGTTCGGCGGGTCCGTTGTCGAGAACGTGGGCCTCGATGAGCGACACCGGCTGATTCTCGTAGAACGTCGGCCGACGACCGATGTTGACCGCGGCCGGATAAATCGCTCCGGCCCGGGGGCCCGAATCGCGCTCGTACCACGCCGCGTACACCCCGTCGCCAGGAATGCACATCGCCGATGGAACCTCAACATTGGCGGTGGGAAAGCCGATCGTGCGACCCCGCTTGTCACCATCACCCACGATGCCGCGTAGTTCGTACGCGCGACCCAACCACTCGTTGGCTCGGGCGATGTCACCGTCAGCAATGGCCCGGCGAATGGCGGTCGAGCTGATGATCGTGTCGTCACCCGTGACGAGTTCATGGGGCACGACAGTGAAGTCGAGTTCGGTTCCGAGAGAACGCATGAGCGTCACGTTGCCGGCCCGGCCGCGACCGAAGTGAAAGTCCTCCCCCACGACGATGGCCGTGACGCCAAGGCTGTCGACCAGCACGCGACGAACGAAGTTGTCGGGTGATTCGGCGGCTTGGGTCGCGTCGAAGCGAACGATGGCCACGGCATTCACCCCGGTCTCGGCGAGGAGTTCGAGCTTCTGGTGCTGATCGGTGAGCAGACGCGGGGCCGACTCGGGTCGCACGAGGCTGGCCGGGTGGCGATCGAAGGTGACGATCACGCTCTGGGCCGAGCGCTCGCGGGCCACGGCCTTCACATGGTCGATCACGGTCCGATGGCCGGCGTGGAGGCCGTCGTAGGCGCCGATGGTCACGACACTGCGCTGGTCGGGCCACACCCGTCGCGCGAAGTCGTCGATGATCAGCACGGGCGAAACGCTAGTTCCCTCCCACCGAAAGTGGCCGTTTAGGCTGAGTCAGACCAGTCACGACCGACACAGTCACAGCCGGCACACTCAACGGGGGGAACATGTCGACACTGCATCCACGCGGGGTGAACCACCTCGCGCTGTCCACCACCAACATGAAAGAGCAAGTCACTTTCTGGACCGATGTCCTGGGTTGTCCGTTGCGCGCTCTGTACTGGATGCACGGCGTGGAGGGTTGCTTCCATGGTTTCGTTGAGTTGTCGACGGACTCGTACGTCGCGTTCGTGCAGCATCCTGAAAATCCCTCCGACATCGAAGTCGGCGTCACGCACGCTGGCAATCCGGGAGGCAAGGTCACCCACGGAACCATGCAGCACCTCGCCCTCCACGTCGACACCCTCGACGAGTTGTACGCCATGCGCGACCGCATCCGCAGCCGCGGCGTGCACGTGCTCGGACCCATCGATCACGGCTTCATCCAGTCGATCTACTTCGCCGGCCCCGAGGGCCTGACTCTCGAAGTGGCGGTCGGTCACGACATCGACGAGAACGCCTGGGTCGACCCCGAAGTGGTGGGTCTGTGCGGAATCTCCGACGACGAACTGAAGCGCATGATCGCGCCGGCCCACTACGAACGTCCAGCCACCGCGGTTCCTCAGCCCGCTCTCGACTCGACGGGCCCGCGTATGGCGTACACGCCCGCGGCCTACGAACGCCTCATGTCGCTCGACGATCAGTTCGTGTGGGACAACATGAGCGAGACCACGCCCCCGGTCGCATCGTGAGGCGCGACGAATACGTCCTGGGCGAGGTCTTCTCGTATCGCTTCCAGGGCCCCGACGCCGATCATGCCTTGTTGATCCAACATGGAATCGCCAGTCATGGCGGCATCTACGACAACTTCTGCGCGCACCATGCACGTCAAGGTGTCGACATCTTCTCGATGGATGCGCCCGGACACGGTCGGTCGTGCATCTCGCAGCGTCCCGGCCAGTTCACGCTCGACCAATGGGTCGACGCGGCCGTGATGTACGGCGAGCACATCGCCGAAACCACCGGCTTGCCCGTGTTCATCACCGGATCGTCGCTCGGATCAGCCGCCGCCTACTCCGCCTTCGCCAAATCCGACGTGTTCGCCGGAGCGATCCTGATGGGTTTCGCGATTCCCGGTTCGCCACTGATTCCGCCCGACAATCCGTTCCGCAGCGAGGCGTACGAGAAGATCGAGAAGATCTGGGGTTCTCGATTCCGCCTCGACATCGATCGCTACTTCGACTTCGACGCTGATTACGGATACGTGGGAGCCAAGGAACAGAAGAAGGCCGATCCGTACAACACGTGGATGTACGACATGTCGTCGTGGGCCTCGATCATGCGCTACGACCCGGCCGTGCCGATTCAGAAGAACGCCAAGCCGATCCTCTACGCCGTGGGCGAGAACGACCCCACGTTTCCTCTGCCGGTCGCGCAGAGAGTGGTCGACGCCACCACCGGGCCGGTCGACTTCTTCGTACTGCCCGATGGGAAGCACCAATTGATGCTCTTCCACACCGAGCAGTACTCGGCCAAGATGCTCGACTGGTGCCGCGGCCTTCTCAAGAAGTAGTCGCGCCAGCGAGGCTCACGGCCGGTCGAGCCATACCCGAACCCACCCGCTCGTTACTGAACGACTCGTACACCGCCACCAGACGGCCATCGGCGAACGCCGCCCACGGTTCGGGCCCATTGAACGTGCTGACCGGCAGAACCTTGCCGGTCGAGGCTGCTGCCAGCAACGACTCGGCCTCATCGCCGCTCGCCCGGTACTGACTGAGCGCGCGCACTGCATCTTCGGTGGGACGCAATGGCGCGTCGTCGATACTCGCGGCTTCGTCGATGGAGAAAGCACCCACCGATGTGCGGCGCAGGTCGCGGAGATGCGCGCCGCCACCGAGCAGTCGCCCGAGGTCGGCCGCCAAGGTTCGGATGAAGGTTCCCGACGAGCACGCCACGTCGATGGCGATGGTGTTGCCGGCCACCGCCGTCACGACGAAGGAGAACACCGTGACCGGTCGTGGCTCACGTTCGACCTCCACACCTTCACGCGCCAACTCGTGCAGACGCTTGCCGTCCACGCGAATGGCCGACACCATCGGCGGTACCTGCATGATGTCGCCCACCAAGTGAGCGTCCACGACCGACTGCGCATACTCACGACCGTCGGGTGCGGTCAGGCGGGCGATCACATCGCCCATGTCGTGGGTGGCCGTCACGTCACCGGCGGCATCGAGAGTGGAGGTTTCGGTCCCCAGAACCACCGTGCCGGTGTACGACTTGCGACTGATCATCCGGCCGTCCACGTCGATGAGATCCATGAAACGCATGAGGCGGGTGGCGTTGCCCACACCGAGCAACAACACGCCGGTCGCGTCGGGGTCGAGGGTGCCGGCGTGGCCCACTCGGCGTTCGCCGAGACGTTTGCGTACGCGGTCGACCACGTCGTGACTGGTGATTCCGGCTGGCTTGTCGATCACCAGCAGGCCGTGCACCTGCGGCGGTTTACGACGGGCCATCAGGCCTCGTCGCGGCGAGCCGGACTGGGATTGTCGCGCAGGATCTGATCGATCCGCTCGGCCGAGCGAATGACCTCGTCGACCCGGAACGACAGGATCGGTGTCTTCTTCGCCCGTACCTGCCGACCCACCGAACTCTGCAACCGAATGCGGTGTTCGTCGAGAGCTTCGATGATCTCAGCGTCGCCCTCTTCGCCGCTGAGCGAGTCGAAGTACACGACACCACGGTTCATCTCCGAGTCGACTTCCACGCGCGTGATGGTGACGAACGACAAGCGCTCGTCGTCGATACGGACGAGTTCGTCGGCGATGACTTCGCGCAACGACTCACCGAGGCGAATGGCGCGGGGATAGCCACGGGACGAACCACGTGAACCACTGGACTTGCGCGGCCGGGTCACGCGGTCAGACTACGAGAAATTCGGGTGGTCGCGCAGTGAACGCTTGAGTTCGGCGACACCCGGAGTGGTGGCCACGGTTTCGACCGCGTCCCAGAGGCGAAGAGCCTCGGCACCGCGCGGGATTCGCGCGATCACCGGACCGAAGAACGAGCCTTCGTCGGCCGCACCGGGATGGAAGGTGAGGATTGGTGTACCGACGTCACGACCAGTGCGCGACAAGGCCACTTCGGTGTCGTCGGCGATACGAGCGTCGAGCGAACCGTTCTTGGAGACGGCAGCGATGGAAGAATCGAGGCCGGCGATCGTGAGCATTTCGGCGAAGAACTCGTCGGTGCGCGCCATGAAGTCGTCACGACGACCCTTGGTGTGACCTTCGGTTCCGACCGCCGCATAGAAGCGACCCACCGCCGCGTTGCCCTCGACGGCGTCGAGATGGGCCGCGATGCGCAAGGCTTCGTGACCCATGGCGTGCATGTGCTTGTACTCAGGCGAGTACCACTCGGCGGTGTTGCTGGCATTCAGGATCTTCAACGAGATGAATCGCCAACGTACGTCGTAGCTGCGCTGCGAGCGCACCTCTTCGACCCAACGCGACGTGATCCAGGCCCACGGGCACACCGGATCGAAGAAGAACTCGAGATCGGACATCACGTCCTCACGATGAGTTTGTCTTCGTAGGTCTCGATCAGGTCGCCCTGCTTGAGATCCTGGAAGTCGGACAAACCGATACCGCATTCGAAGCCTTCGCGGACCTCGCGGACGTCGTCCTTGAAGCGACGCAGCGACTGGATGCTGCCCTTCCAGATGATGACGCCATCACGAAGGAAGCGAACTTTCGAGCCGCGCGTGATCTGGCCCGTGCGCACGTAGCAACCGGCAATCGCACCGATCTTGGGGACACGGAAGATTTCGCGCACTTCGGCTTCACCGGTGACGACTTCTTCGAACTCGGGGGCGAGCATGCCGACCATGGCTGCCTCGATGTCTTCGAGGAGCTTGTAGATGATTTCGTAAGTGCGGATCTCGACCTTCTCGGCCTCGGCGAGATCGCGGGCCTTGCGGTCGGGACGCACGTTGAAACCGATGAGCGTTGCGTTGGTGGCGGCCGCGAGAGTGATGTCGTTCTCGGTGATCGCACCCACACCACGGTGCACGAACGCCAACTTCACTTCATCGCGTTCGAGACGGCGCAGGCTCTCGGTGACGGCTTCGAGCGAACCCTGCACGTCAGCCTTCACCACAAGATTGAGCGTGGCCACTTCACCGGCTTGGATCTGCGTGAAGATGTCTTCGAGCTTGACACCCTTCTGCACGCGAGCATCGCCGCGCTGCATCTTGGCGCGCAGACGCTGTTCGCGCGCTTCACCCACGGTACGGGCGGTCTTCTCGTCGGGAGCGGCGCGGAATTCGTCGCCGGCATTGGGAACCGACGACAGACCGAGCACCTGAACCGGAGTCGACGGACCGGCCTCTTTCACCTGCTGGCCCTTGTCGTCGATCATCGCGCGCACGCGACCCCACGACGCGCCAGCCACGATCGGGTCGCCCACCTTGAGCGTTCCCTTGTCGACCAGGATGGTGGCCACCGGACCGCGACCCACGTCGAGATTGGCTTCGAGCACGACGCCCTTGGCACGACCCGTCGGGTTGGCGGTGAGATCTTCGAGTTCGGCCACGACACTCAACTGTTCGAGCAGGTCGTCGATGCCGAGTCCTTGCTGGGCCGCCATCTCCACACAGATCGTGTCGCCACCCCACGATTCGGGGATGAGGTTCTGCTCGGACAACTGCGACATCACGCGTTGGACGTCGGCGTTTTCCTTGTCGATCTTGTTGATCGCCACCACGATCGGCACCTCGGCGGCCCGGGCGTGGTTGATGGCTTCGATGGTCTGGGGCATGACGCCGTCATCGGCGGCGACCATGAGCACGACGATGTCGGTGACCTGGGCGCCACGGGCACGCATCTTGGTGAACGCGGCGTGTCCCGGGGTGTCGATGAACGTGATGCGCTTGCCGTTCTGAACGGTCTGGTACGCACCGATGTGCTGTGTGATACCGCCAGCCTCACCAGCCACCACGTTGGCGTTGCGAATCTTGTCGAGCAACGTGGTCTTGCCGTGGTCGACGTGTCCCATCACAGTGATGACGGGCGGACGCGGCGCTTGAGCGGCCTCGTCGATGTCGTCACTGTCGTCGAACAGCGCCTGGAGTTCCATCTCCTCTTGCTGACCCGGCTCGACGAGAAGAATCTCGCCACCGATCTCGAGCGCGAAGAGTTCCATCTGTTCGTCGGAGAGCGTCATGGTCGCGGTGACCATTTCGCCGTTCTTCATGAGGAACCGAACGACGTCGGCCGCGGTGCGGTTCAGACGCGGAGCGAACTCCTGTGCCGACACGCCTCGCTCGATGACGATGATGCCTTCGGGGACCGGAACACTCGACTCGGTGTACCGGATCTCGGTGGGCAGCAGTTCTTCTTCGCCACGACGACGCCGACGCGACGAACGCGGAGCACGACGCTGACCCGAGGGACGCGGGCCACCACCAGGACGACCGCCACCAGGACCACCGGGTCCACCACCAGGACGACCGCCACCAGGACCACCGGGGCCACCACCAGGACGTGGGCCACCGAAACCACCCGGACGCGGACCACCGAAGCCACCGGGACGCGGACCACCGGGACCGCCGGGGCCACCACCAGGACGTGGGCCACCGAAACCACCCGGACGTTGGCCACCCCCACCGAAACCTCCGGGACGCGGGCCAGTGGGTCGCGGACCACCAGGCGGCGGCGGAACCGGACGACCTGACGGGCCGACGGGACGCGAAGGCGGGGGCGGAACCGGACGACCCGATGGGCTGAGGGGCCGCGGCGGAGCCGGAGGTGCCGTGCGAGCCGCCGGGGCGGCTGGGGCTCCGGGAGCCGCACCGCTGGACGGACCTGTCGACGGTGCCGGCGGACGCGGCGCAGCCGGACGCGGCAGATCACGAGTGGTGTCGCGACCCGAGATCACTCGACCGGTCGCGGGGGCTGGCTTCGCAGCGGGTTTCGGTTCTGGCGTCTCGGTCGGGGCCGGGGCCTCGACGACGACCGCCGGAGCCACCGGCTCGACGGGCGCCGCCACCTCGGCCGCAGGCGCGGCGGGGGTCGCTGCGCCGTCATCAACCGACGATGCGGTGGTGTCGGCATCCTTGACCGGCGCCTTCTTGGTGGTCTTCTTGGCAGTCGCAGCCTCATCACCCTCGGCGGCAGCCTTCTTGGTGGTCTTCTTGGCCGGCTTGTCTTCTTCGGGTGCGACGTCGCGGACGAGTCCCTGGGCGTTCGCCTTTTTCTCCAGCATCGTCACGTAGGCGTCGACGAGCGTGGTGGACGGACTCTTCACGGGAATCAAATTCGCCTTGGCGAGTTCGATCAACTCGGCATTGGTCATGCCGAGCTTCTTGGCGAGGTCAGAGACTTTGATCTTGGCTGCTGCCACTCGTCGTCAGCCCTCTCCCCGTGCGCTGTCGCGCGCCGCATTGGCCGCTTCGACTTCGGCCACCGTCATGATGGTTCCGTCGGCGGCATGCCATTCCTGTTCACCAGTGTCGGGGTTGAGCACCCACGCACCGTCGGCGAACTCGTCGGAATCGACGAAAATACCGGCCTTCTCGTTGCGATCCTGGGTTTCGCTCTTGATGTCGATACGAACACCGGACAGACGTGCGGCCAGACGGGCGTTCTGCCCTTCTTTGCCGATGGCCAGGCTCAACTGGAAGTCCGGAACGATCACGTCGGCCTGCGTGCGATCGTCGCTGACGCGCACTTCAGTGACCTTGGCCGGCGACAGCGCCTTGGCAATGAAGTCGGGCAGATTGTCGCTGAACGGAACGATGTCGATCTTTTCTTGGTTGAGTTCGTTCACGACCATGCGGACGCGAGCGCCGCGAGCACCCACACACGCACCCACGGGGTCGACGTTGTTGTCGTTCGACCACACGGCGATCTTGGTGCGATGGCCTGGTTCGCGCGCGCAGGCCTTGATCTCGACGACGCCGTCGGCGATCTCGGGCACTTCGAGTTCGAAGAGACGCTTCACCAAACCGGGGTGCGTGCGGCTCACGATGATCTGAGGGCCCTTCTGGGTGCGACGCACTTCGACGATGTAGGCCTTCAGACGCGTTCCCGGATTGGCGCGCTCGTAGGGCACTTGCTCGCTCTGCGGCATCAGGGCTTCGACCTTGCCCAAGTCGAGCAACGCGAAGCGATGGTCGGTCTGCTGCACGATGCCGGTGACGATGTCGCCTTCGCGGTTCGCGTATTCCTCGAACTTGCGCTCACGCTCGGCCTCGCGGATGCGCTGGCCCATCACCTGGCGGAAGGTCTGGGCAGCAATACGGCCGAGTTCACCCTTGCTGGGCGTGTCGTCGCGCGGGTTGATCCAGTTCCCGTCCTCGTCGATGTCGTAGGCGGTGAAGGTGATCTCGAGAGTGTCGGGGTTGAGCCCTACTTCGACCTCTTCGGCCGCACCGGGCCGGCGCTTGTACGCCGTGGCCAGCGCGTCGACGAGTACCTGCAGCAGGTCGTCGACCGAGATGTTCTTTTCGTTCGCCAACAGGCGCACGGCTTCGGCCATGTCGAGATTGCTCATGAGGGCATCGTCTCCTGGTCGTCGTGATGGGTGTCGGGGTGATTGTCGGAGCTGTTCACGGTCGCTGTCTTCTTCGGCGCCCTTTTCGAGGCACTTGAGTCTGCCGGGCGGTCGGCCCGCTTGCTCCCGGGCTTCTTGGCTCCTGAACCGGGTTTGCCCGGCTTGGGAGCAGCGCCCCAGACGAAGACGGTCTTGGCCCGATCGATCTGGTCGTACGGAACCACGCGGTCGTCGCCGATGGGTGCGGCGGCAGTTCCGTCGACACGCACGGTGCACGAGGTGTCGTCGGCCGCGACCAGGACTCCGTTGAGGCGGCGGTCGGTATTGCCGACGTCGCGCAGACGAATGGACACGGTCTTGCCGATTTCGCGCTGGAAGTGGCGCGGTGTGCGCAGAGTGCGCTCGAGACCGGGGCTCGACACCTCGAGGGTGTAGTGGCCCGGGATCGGATCGGTGTGGTCGAGTTCGCGCGACACGAGACGGGTGCACTGGGCGAGAGTGTCGACATCGACACCACCGGGTGATCCGGGAAGCGTGTCGATCGTGACCTTCAGGACACCGCCGGCGTAGTCGAGGTCGTACAACTCGAGACCGAGGTCGGACACGATCGGCGCCACGAGAGAGTGGAGACGACGTTCGAGGGCGCTCTCTTCGCTCATGTCACCTCCTGTTGTCCGCTCGATTGTGGCCACGATCGACACGGGCCCCTAAGACTGAAAAAGACGTGGGATTTCTCCCACGCCTTCGACAATCCCGGGTGTCCGGGCAATCAAGACCCCTGCAGTGTACCGGGCCAGAAGTAACCTCTCACACGTGCTGCGGATGTCGACTCTCTTCGTCCGCACCCTGCGTGAGAACCCTTCCGACGCCGAGGTGCCGAGCCATCAGTTGCTCGTCCGGGCCGGGTACATCCGCCGCGCCGCGCCGGGTGGGTTCACCTGGTTGCCCCTCGGCTGGACGGTGTACCGCAACGTCGAGAACATCGTGCGCGACGAGATGAACCGGGCCGGGTTCCAGGAAGTGCACTTCCCGGCCCTGCTCCCCAAGGAGCCCTACGAGGCCACCAACCGCTGGACCGAGTACGGAGACAACCTGTTTCGGCTCAAGGATCGGCGCGGGGTCGACTACCTGCTCGGACCGACGCACGAGGAGATGTTCACCTTGTTGGTGAAGGACCTCTACTCGTCGTACAAGGACCTGCCGCTGTCGATTTACCAGATCCAGACGAAGTACCGCGACGAGGCCCGCCCCCGGGCCGGGCTCCTGCGCGGTCGTGAGTTCGTGATGAAGGACTCGTACTCGTTCGACATCGACGACGCCGGGCTGAGCGCTTCCTACGAAGCGCACCGGGCCGCCTACATCCGCACGTTCGACCGCCTGGGCTTGCCGTACGTGATCGTCTCGGCGATGTCGGGCGCGATGGGCGGTTCGAAGAGCGAAGAGTTCCTCGCCCCGCTCGAGGTGGGTGAAGACACGTTCGTCCGCTGCGGATCGTGCGGCTATGCGGCCAACACGGAGGCGGTCAACGTTCCGGTGCCCGCGGCCGTCGACGCGTCGAATGTTCCGGCCGCCCACGCGCACGACACCCCCGACACTCCCACCATCGCCACGCTCGTCGAACTGCTGAACGCCCGACCCGAACTCGCGCGCACTGATCGAGCCTGGACCGCAGCCGACACCTTGAAGAACGTGATCGTGATGTTGCGTCATCCCGATGGCACGCGCGAACCGTTGGCGATCGGTGTTCCCGGCGATCGCGACGTCGACATGAAGCGCGTCGAAGCACAGGTCGGCCCAGCCGAGCCAGAGGCGTTCACCGATGACGACTTCACGAAGTATCCGCAACTCAAGAAGGGATACATCGGACCCGGCGCGCTCGGAGCAGCGAATGGAATTCGCTATCTCGTCGATCCTCGCGTCGTCAACGGAACGCGTTGGGTCACCGGCGCCAACGAACCTGGACGCCACGTCATCAATCTGGTGATGGGTCGCGACTTCAGTGCCGACGGAACAATCGAGGCCGCCGAGGTACGCGCCGGTGACGGGTGCCCGCAGTGCCCCGGAAGCCTCGAAATGGCGCGCGGTATCGAGATCGGCCACATCTTCCAACTGGGTCGCAAGTACGCCGAAGCGCTCGATCTCACCGTGCTCGATCAGAACGGCAAGCAGGTCGTGGTGACGATGGGTTCGTACGGCATCGGTGTGTCCCGCGCGGTCGCCGCCATCGCCGAGGCGTCGTACGACGACATCGGACTCTGCTGGCCGCGGGAGGTCGCGCCCGCCGATGTGCACCTCGTGATCGCCGGCAAAGGTGGCGACGACATCGCGGCCAAGGCCGAAGCGATCGCTGCCGCACTCGAAGGCCGTGCTGTGCGCGTGCTCATCGACGATCGCTCGAACGTCTCGCCCGGTGTGAAGTTCAAGGACGCCGAATTGCTCGGCGTGCCCACGATCGTCGTGGTCGGCAAGGGACTCGCTGACGGCGTCGTCGAAGTGCGCGACCGCAAGAGCGGTGATCGCCGAGACGTGCCGGTCGATGACGTCGTCGACGTTCTCGTCGCCACCTGTCGAGGCTGACGTGCGACTCGTTCGCGGCGTCGTCCAGCACTACGCGTGGGGACACGCTTCAGCCATCCCGAAATTGCTGGGCATCGAACCCGATGGTCGACCATGGGCCGAGTTGTGGTTCGGCACTCATTTGGGCGGCCCGTCGCGCATCCTCGAGATCGACCAGTCGGTGATCGAACGCACGCATTCGGCGGTCGACGAAACGAACGGATTGTCGTCACCGCTCGTCTCGGTGGCCGGTGAGCTGCCGTTCCTGTTGAAGTTCTTGGCGGCCGCCGAGCCGTTGTCGCTGCAGGCCCACCCGTCGTTGGCTCAGGCCCAGGCCGGTTATGCGCGCGAGAATCGCCTGGCCGTGCCCGTGAGCAACTCACGGCGCATCTATCGCGATCCGTTCGCCAAACCCGAGTTGATCTGCGCACTCGGCAAGTTCGAGGCTCTGTGCGGATTCCGCGATCCGACCGAGACCGTCGACTTCCTCCACGACATCGGGGGTGGCGCATCCACCATCGCGACGCTGTTGGCCGATCACGATCTGGCCCACACGATTCAATTCATCTTCACGGGCGGGGAAGAGTTCCAGCCCGTTCTGCACGATGTGATCGCTGCCTGTGCGCAGCACGAATCGGCGAGTGCTCGGTGGGTGGTGAAGTTGGCTCGTGCCTATCCCGACGATCCGGCCGTGGCGGCGACGTTGCTCCTCAATCACGTGGTCCTTCGGCCTGGTGAAGCGCTGTATCTCGGACCGGGCAACCTGCACGCGTATCTGTCGGGGATGGGTGTCGAGGTGATGGGTTCGTCCGACAACGTGGTGCGGTGCGGGCTCACCAACAAGCACGTCGACGTGAACGAGTTGTTGGCCACGGTCGATCCGAAGCCACTGGCCGATCCGGTGGTGCGGGCCGAACCGGTGGCACGCACGTCAGCCGGACGCTTGTGGCGATATCCCTCACCAGGAGCACCGTTCGAGTTCTTCGTGCATCAGATCGACGGAACCGAGACCATTCGAGCCCGGGCTCGTGAGTTGACGATGTGCGGGGTCGGAACGACCGATCGGCTGCAGCGTGGCGAGGTGTGCTTCTTGCAGAAGGGTGAGGAGTTGACCTTGACCGGCCAAGCCACCCTGTTCCGCACCACCGAACCCTGACGCACGCATCGCCTCGTGTCGTTCGTTCCGTACACGAGTGCCCGAACACGGTGGAGCGAAGACGGAGGACCCAGTGACCGATCGACCCAACACTCGTCAAGCGTCGGCCCGCTTCGACAGTTACGGGCGACTCGGCATCAGCGGCGTCGACCGAGGTCCTCTCGTCGAGCGGGTCTGGGGATCGTCGGAGTACGAATGGTCGCGAACGGTCGAACTACGTCACGTGAGGCTGCTGCGCGCCGCTCTTGGCTGCACCACCGACTCCGAGATGATCGAAAAGATCGAGACGATGTCCATCGACGAGATCCTCGAGGTCATTTCGGCCTCTGAAATTCCGACGACGTTCTTCAGCTGGAACTCGTTCGACTGATTCACGTCGATCCGATTCACGAAGACCGGCGGCGAATCTCCACGATCTTGTCAGTCGAATTGTTCGCGTCGTCGCCCTTGGCGTCCAGCAGCATCGAACGATCCTTGGCCGCCTCGCGCTCGGCTTTCTCCACATCGGCTCGCGCCATCGCCGCCTCGGTTCCGTGCTCATGGATGAACTCGGCCCACTCGACGAGCGCCTCCACCATCTCCGATTCGGGAACGACCGCCACGTTGCGACCCTTCACGAACAAGTGGCCGCGCTTGTTACCAGCCGCGATCCCGAGATCGGCTTCACGCGCCTCCCCCGGACCGTTCACGACGCAACCCATCACCGCCACCTGCAACGGAATCTTGCGATCGCCGAACGCGTCCATCGCCCGCTTGGCCACGTCGATCACGTCGATTTCGGCCCGACCACAACTCGGGCACGCGATGAGGTCGACGTTCTTGCGTTCGCGCAACCCGAGCGCCTCGAGCAACTGACGGCCCGCGCGCGCCTCTTCCACCGGGTCGGCAGTGAGGCTGTAGCGAATGGTGTCGCCAATTCCTTCGAGCAGAAGAGTGGCGATCCCGGCGGTGGCCTTCACCAGACCCGCTGGCGGCGGACCAGCCTCGGTGACACCGACGTGCAGCGGATGATCGGTCACTTCACTCAACTGCCGATAGGCCTCCACCATCAGTGGCACGTTGGACGCCTTCACCGAAATCTTGATGAGATCGAAGTCGACTTCCTGGAAGTACGCGATCTCGCGCAGAGCCGACTCGACCATCGCCTCGGGTGTGACCTTGCCGCCGTACTTGTCGTAGAGCTCGGGATCGAGCGAACCGCCATTCACACCGATACGAATCGGGATCTTCCGATCGCGGGCCTCTGATGCCACCGCTTTGATGTGTTCGGGTCGGCGAATGTTGCCCGGGTTGAGCCGCAGCCCGTGCACTCCGGCCTCCATCGCGGCCAATGCCATCTTGTACTGATGGTGGATGTCGGCGACAATCGGAATGGGTGACCGCGGAACGATCTGAGCCAGACCTTCGGCCGCTTCGATCTCGTTGCACGTGCAACGCACGATGTCGCATCCGGCCGCCGCGAGTGCATAAATCTGCTGCAACGTGCCCTCGACATCGGCCGTCTTGGTAATGGTCATCGACTGCACCGTGATGGGCGCGTCGCCACCGACGGGAACTTTCCCCACCACGATCTGACGAGTGGGTCGGCGGGGGTATCGGGGAGCGTTCATGGTGGGGTCGTCTCAGTGCTTCGAGTCAGTGTTTCAGAAGGGTCGAGTGATGTCGAGATAGAGGCCGGTGAACGTGAGGAACAAGAGCAGGGTCACGACCGCCACCGTGAGCGGCCACATCTTCTCGACGTCGGCGCGGTAGACGCGACCACGGCGAGAACGCACCCGTTCGTACGTGGCGATGGCCGCGTGGCCGCCGTCGAACGGCAGCAGCGGTAGCAGATTGAAGATGCCGACGAAAACGTTCACCGAGGCGAGCACTTCCATCACGGCGTAGAAGCCGAAACTCTCTCCGATATCGCCGGCGACCATCGTGATACCCACCACGGTGGTGGGACGCTTGGTCGGGTCGGCGTCCTCGTTGGTGAGTTGCTCCCACTGATTCCAGGGATTGGCCACCGTGCCGATGCCCTCGAAAGTCGCCCACACACTGTCAGCCAGATCGCCACCCACGTGTCCGAGCGCCGAGGGAACCGAGAGCTGCTCACGCGCGTAGTTGTCGGTGCCCACACCCAGGAAACCCGGGCGCACCGAATCGTCGGAGCCCGGTGCACTGCCAGTATCGACCGCGGCCAGTGTGATGTCGGCCGACTTCTCAACTCCGTCGGTCGTCCACACCACCGTCACGGTGTCTCCCGCCGACTGCGATCGAACGTAGTTACGAAGATCGGCCGGCTCGATCACCACCACGTCGTCGACGCTCTTGATCACGTCGCCGTCACGAAGTCCGGCCGCCGCCGCCGGCGATGACTCGGCCACACCGGTCACGACGGTTTCACCCGTGGCCTGGAATCGGCCGCCCACGGTGTACACGAACACCAACAGAACGATCGCGATGACGAAGTGCATGATGGACCCGGCGGTGATGACGAGCATGCGCCAGCGGTACGGCTTCGACGTGTACGCGAGCGATTCGTCACCGGGCTCGACCGGGTCGAGATTGTTCATTCCGACGATGCGCACGAAAGCACCGAGCGGCAAGGCCCGCACGCCGTACTCGACACCGTTGCGCTTGAAACTCCAGAGACGCGGTCCGAATCCCATGAAGAACTGCGTGCGCTTCATGCCGGCCCACCCCGCCGTCACGAAGTGTCCGACTTCGTGCAAGAAGATCGACACCAGGAGACCCGCGACGAGCAGCAGACTCCACGGATTACTGAAGCCGAGCCACACGAGCAGGCCGAGGATCACCGCACCGGAGACCCACGCCGTACGGGTGCCACCACCGGGCTGATCGGGTTTCTCGTCGGTGGCGCCGCCCGCCATCATCTCGTCGCGGAATTGGCGATACAGAGTCATCGCGCCTCCACGATCCGTTGCGCCGCCCGCCGCCCGGCTGCATCGGCCGCGATCACATCGTCACTCGTGATCGTTCCACGGTGTTGTTCGTGGGCGTCGAGCGACTGTTCGATCACGGCTGCGATGTCGGGCCACCGCAGGCGCCCGGCCAAGAACGCTTCGACGGCCACTTCGTTGGCGGCCGACAAGAACGCAGGAGCGGTTCCACCCGATCGTCCGGCCGCGTAGGCCAAGGCGAGGCAACGAAACGTAGCGACATCGGGAGGCGAGAAGTCGAGACGCGACATCTGAGCCCAGTCGATACGCCCGTACGCCGTGCCGATCCGTTCGGGGTGGGCCAATGCGTATCCGATGGGCAAGCGCATGTCGGGAAGACTCAATTGCGCCATCGTGCAGCCGTCGGTGAACTCGACCATCGAGTGCACGACCGACTGCGGATGCACCACGACCTCGATCTGGTCGTACGAGACACCGAACAATTCGTGGGCCTCGATCACTTCGAGTCCTTTGTTCATGAGCGTCGACGAATCGATCGTGATCTTCGGGCCCATGCTCCACGTCGGGTGGGCGAGCGCTTGCTCGACCGTCACGTCGGCGAGTTCGGCCGCGGTGCGTCCACGGAACGGACCTCCGCTGGCGGTGAGCACGATGCGGGACACTTCGACCCCGGGCCTGATGGTGGAGCGCAAACATTGGTGCACCGCGCAGTGCTCGCTGTCGACCGGAACGAGTTCGGCACCCGGTGTGGAACGGAGCGGCTGCACCACGGGACCAGCGGCGATCAGCGATTCTTTGTTGGCCAGCGCGAGTCGGCGCCCCGCCGACAACGTGCGTAACGTGACCGGCAATCCGGCGAACCCGACCACGGCGTTGACGACCACGTCGGCATCGTCGACCAGAAGCGACAGGTCGTCGACCACAGTGGCGAACGGAAGCGCGGCCGCGACGTCAGCTCGTTTTGTCGCGTCGGCAACGGCCACGACTTTGGGACGGAACTCGCGCGCCTGTTCGATGAGTGCGTCGACCGACGACGACACTCCCAGGCCGACGACTTCGAAACGGTCGCGTTCGGCGCGCACGACGTCGAGGGTCTGCGTTCCGATCGAGCCGGACGAGCCGGCGATGGCGACCTTGGTGGTGCTCACGACCCGGTCATTCTCGCACCGCGAGCCGACGGATGCCCCGTCGCCCGCCGTGACAACGGCACGGTCAGGACGCGAAGGGCTCGAGGACCTGGAGCAGGTAGTAGGCGGCCGGGAGGACGAACAAGAAGCCATCGAAGCGATCGAGGACTCCCCCGTGGCCTCGCACGACCGTACCGAAGTCCTTGATGTCGAGATTTCGCTTGAACATGCTCTCCACCAGATCGCCGAGCGGAGCGAGCAACGCGATCACGATTGCGAGTAGCAACGCCTCACCCACGTCGTTCCAGGTGTCGCTCTGCAGACTGACGATCCAGACCACGACGATGGTGGCGAGTCCGCCGCCCAGGAAACCTTCGAGCGTCTTGTTGGGGCTGATCCACTGGCGAAGCGGTGTGCGACCGGCGGCCGATCCGACGAACAGCGCACCCACGTCGTTGGCAACGACACCGCAGGCGAGGATGAACAGCGTGTCGGTGCCGACATTGTCGAGACCCCGCACGTTGGAGACTCCGGCCAGCAATGCGGCGTACGAACCCATCAGGCCGATCCAGACGATGCCGAGCGAAGTGATGGCCATGTTCGGCATCGGGCTGGCCGAGACTCCGTTGGCTCCCACGAATGTGACACCCGAGGCCATGAGTGCGAGTACGAGAACGAGCGGCAACGCGCCCTCGCCCACCCAATACGCGGCGAGGGGCGTGCACACCGCGGCGGCGATGCCGACGATCGTGGCCGGGTGATAACCACGTTCGGTCACCTTGTCGAAGAACTCGACCGCGGCCAGACCACACACCAAGACGACGATGGCCAGCACGGCGATCGGCTTCCAGAGCAACGCACCGATGAACGCCGCGGCGATCAGCAAGCCAACCGCAACAGCCGTGGGCATGTCGCGGCCACCGGCGCCAGCCGTGGCGGGACGAGCCGACTTCGGACGCGATGAAGCGCGCGGTGAACCGGCTCGCGGGCCACGCCCGGAGGTGGGACGCGGGCGCGGACGGCTACCCGATTCGTCGGCCACACGGACCGTGCGTCGCGTTTCGGACGTGTCGGCGGTACGACGAGCGACCGGACCCGATGCGGTGGGATCGTCGGCGCGACGCAGCGGACCCGACGGTTCACGACGTACGCCACCACTCGGATCGCGGCGAACACCGCCACTCGGTTCACCCAGACGAACCCGGGGGCGACTGCCACTGGTGTCGCTGCTCGACGGAGCCGGACGATCAGGAATCGGGCGCGGGGCTGAACCCGAGTACGAGCCCCACACGTCGACCTCGTCGTCACCAGAAGACGAAGACGAAACGTCGGGACGTGGACGCGGTGCCGATGCGGTGCGCTCTTCACCGAAGAGGCGCGGCACCTCACCGGTGGGCGGTTGGGTCCAGTGCGGAAGCGGACCGGTGTCGCTCTCGCCGAAGCGCAGAGCCGGCTGCGACGGCTCGTCGTCGGAGAACCGCAGTTCGCCGAAATCGTCGCCGTCGTCGTGATCGTCGTCCCGATCGTTGTCGCCTGTCCGGCGCCACATGTCGTCGCTCATGATCCTCTCGCTCTCAGATTTCGAGCAGTTCCTGCTCTTTCTTCTTCACGGCCTGGTCGATGTGTTCGATGTGATCGTGGGTGATCTTCTCGAGTTCCTTCTCGGCACGCTCCAGTTCATCGGCCGAGATGTCGCCGTTCTTCTCAGCACTTTCGAGATCCTTGCGCGCGTCGCGGCGCACGTTGCGCACGGCGATGCGGCCGTCCTCGGCCATGTTCTTGACCAACTTCACGTAATCGCGACGACGTTCTTCGGTCAACGGCGGGAAGCTCAGGCGAATGACGGTGCCGTCGTTCGACGGCGAGATGCCGAGATCGGAGTCGCGAATGGCCCGTTCGACCGCGGCCAACGCCCCGCGGTCGTGGGGCTTCACCACCAGCATGCGCGCTTCGGGCACCTGGAAACCCGCCAACTGCTGCAGCGGAACGTCCGAGCCGTAGTAATCGACCATCAACTTCTCGACCAGAGCGGGCGTGGCCCGGCCGGTTCGCACCGTCGTGAACTGCGACCGCGCGTGCTCGACGGCCCTGTCCATCTTCTCGATGGCCTCGAGGAGGATCTCGTCGGTCACCCGACCAGCGTACCTACGGGTCGACCTTCCAGAACGGATCTGATGT
>VERK01000181.1 GCA_018882725.1 Actinomycetota bacterium
CTACGGATCAAAAGGTTAGGGGTTCGAGTCCCTTCGAGCGCGCCAGCGAGCCAGCCGCGGCACTTGCCGTCGAGCAATCCAGCGGAACACTCGGCCGCTTCCGTTGTCGATCAACGCGCGATCCACGATCTCGATCATCTCCGTGAGCGTGCAATCGGGATCGACGAACCTTCCGTCGGTGTAACAGAGCGAGCACCAGTCATCGCTCTTGCTGCCGTCTCGCTCGGTTCCGCGACAATCACCCGCTTGCTTCGTGATCAGCGGCATTCCGCAACTCTGACACTGATGGCTCACAGGGTGACCATACGACTGCACTGCGTTGCAGTTAGGCCGAACACGGTGAACGAGGACACGCGTCACCCACGCAACGCGCGCACGGCCTCCTCGGGCCTTGCGGCGTTGATCCCATCGGCCCCGATCTCGAGTAGCTCTCGATACAACTCGTAACTCTCGCCGCCGTTGGGCCACACCCAAGTGACGAGCCCGGCGGCCTTCGCCGCCGAGACATAGGCAGGCGTGAAAACCTCCAACCCCTCGTACACCGGAGGTACTTGCATGATGCGAGCCCAGTCGGGTGGAGCCACACCACCGAGTACGAACTGCGTGGATACATCGAGACCAGGCGTCATGGCGACAGTCGGCGCGATCTCATGGAAGTAGGTCACGACTTCGTCGTCGAACGATGTGACGACGGCTCGATCGAGTGCGTCGTACTCATCGAGAATCCGAGCCAACTCATCGGCCGCCGCGAACGCTTCGGGTGCCTTGCCCTTTATCTCGATGTTGAGTATCCAACCGGGGAAGGTCTGCAGAACCGTTTCGAACGATGTGATCGCGAAATCCTCGGCGGTGAAACCAACAGGTGGTGACTTCTCTCCCGTACGAACACCTCTCCATACGTAAGCGCTCTCCGGCTGATCAGTGCAGGTACAGGTTTCGGTGAACCAGTACGCGTTGTCGAGAGCGTGCAGTTCGTCAAAGGTCGACTCGGTCACGATCAGGTTCTGATCTGCCGTCCGACCGGTGTCCGAGTCGTGATGGACGACGAGAACTCCGTCGGCCGTGAGCCACAGATCGAAGTCGAGAACGTCCACGCCGAGTCGGGCGGAGGTGATGTATCCGAACATCGAACTGTGCGGATGCGACTCCTCCCCACTCGCATGAGCGAGAACGATTGGTCGACCGAGCCCGAGCAATTCCTGAACTGTCGAGGCCGACGCAGCGGGGACTTCCCGCGTCGTGTCCTGTGAGACATCGGCCATCGTCGTCGTACTGGCAACTGATGACGGAGCAACGGTTTCGACTGATGAGGAATCAACAGAAGACGAATCAGAACCGGAGCCGCATGCTGCCAGTAGGCAGCCAATGACAACCGGTAGCAAGCCACGAACTTTCACGATTCCTCCTTCGGCGTGACGGCTGCACACTGCGCGCTCACGACAAGATTGCCACTCGCGGCCCGTGCCCAGACTGTTACTCTCACGCACATGCCGGGCAAAGGACCGTGGACGTTCCTCAGCAACTACGCCCATGTCCTCGTGTGTCTGGCGCTCGATCCCGACGCTCGACTTCGCGAAGTCGCCGACCGGGTGGGCATCACCGAGCGACGAGTCAACGGCATCCTCGCCGACCTCGAAAAGGCCGGCATCATCACCGTCACCAAAGTGGGTCGCCGCAACTCGTACACGATCGATCGAACGGCCCAGCTGCGCCATCCCCTCGAGTCGCACAAGACGGTCGGAGACCTGCTCAGAGGCACCACCTGATTCTTCATATGTAGTTTGTTTCAGGTAATCAGTTGCCGATAACATCGCTCCGATGTCCGTCGGCGAACTCGTCACCAACAACCTCACATCGCCGGCAGTTCTCGCCTTCGCCCTCGGTGCCTTGGCCGTTGCGTTCCGGGGCAGCCTGCGGCTTCCCGAGCAGGTCACCGGACTCCTCTCCACGTATCTGCTGTTAGCAATCGGCGTGAAGGGCGGCCTGCGGCTGCAAGAGGCCGACTTCGGCGACATGTGGAAGCCCATCATCGCCACGCTCGCCATCGGATGCGTGACGCCCATGGTCACCTTCGTTGCGGCACGCCGGGTGGTCGGATTGTCAGTTGTCGACTCGGCCTCGTTGGCAGCCCACTTCGGTTCGGTGTCGGCCGTGACGTTCACAGCCGCCGAAGGCTTCGCACGGTCAGCAGGAACCTTGAACGAAGGATTCCTCCCGGCTCTCGTGGCCATCCTCGAAGTGCCCGGCATCGTGATCGCACTCGTGATCGCCAACCGCAAACTCGGTGGTTCCGACATCAAGTCGGCAATGCACGAGGTACTCACCGGTAAGAGCATCTTGTTGCTCATCGGTGGTTTGATCATCGGAGCCATCGCATCCGACTCAGGCCAGGCCGCCGTCGAGCCGTTCTTCATCGCGCTGTTCCCCGGAGTGTTGTGCCTCTTCCTCCTCGACCTCGGTTCGCTGGCCGCCGAGCGATTCGAGTTCGTACGTCGGGCCGGTTTTCGTTTCATCGTGTTGGCCCTCGTACTGCCGGTGGTGTTCGGAGCGTTCGGTGTCGCGGCTGGCACCGTGGCTGGACTATCGGAAGGCGGTGCGATGGTTCTCGGTGCCATGGCCGCCAGTGCGTCGTACATCGCCGCACCCGCTGCTGTTCGCGTCGCACTCCCCGAGGCCGATCTCGGCGTGAGCCTGGGCGCCGCCATCGGCGTCACGTTCCCGTTCAACCTCGTGGTGGGCATACCTTTGTACTCGGAGATCGCCGCTTTGTTGAGTTGATCGTGCACTGACGACAGGTCGTCTACGACGCTCGCTACGGTCCGCGCGTGTCGAAGAGCAACGACCACATCGCCGTCGATCAACTGACGAAGTTCTACGGACACCACCGTGGTGTCGAGAGCGTCACGTTCACGGTGTCGGCGGGTGAAGTGCTCGGATTCCTCGGTCCCAATGGATCGGGCAAGACGACCGTCATTCGTACCCTCATGGGTCTGATCCGTGCGACGAGCGGCGACGTTCGACTCTTCGGTCGGCCGGTGATCTCCGACCCTCGACTGCGTGAGCGCGTCGGGTACGTACCGGGACGGCTCGAGCTGTTACCGAGAATGTCGGTTCGTCGCTATCTGGAACACCTGGCAGCACTGCGTCGGCGCGAACTCTCCACAGCCATTCACTCGCTCGCGGAGCGCTTCACCCTCGACCTCGACGCCACCATCTCGAGCCTTTCGAAAGGCAACAAACAAAAGGTCGGGGTGATCCAGGCTGTCATGCACGATCCACAGGTTTTGATTCTCGACGAACCGACCTCGGGCCTCGATCCGATCGGACAGCGGCAGTTCGACGATCTCGTGAACGAGATGCGCGAACGTGGTGCCGCCGTACTTCTGTCGTCGCATGTGATGTCGGAAGTCGAGGTCATCGCCGACCGCATCGCCATTCTCGATCACGGACGGCTGGCTCTCGTGGCGTCGATGCCTCAATTACGTGAACGCATCGAACGATCTCTCGACTTCGAATTCAACCAGCCGGTTGAAGCATCAGAGTTCTCGTCCGTTCCAGGGGTCACGTCGGTACGGGCCGACGGCAACCACCTCATCTGTTCGGTAGCAGGGTCGGAACGGCCAGCACTTGCCAAGGCGGTGGAACTCGGCGTGCGTGCGGTGACGTCGCAGGAGCCCACTCTGGAGGAGATCTTCATCGCCGTCACTCGGGGTGAACGCGTTGTTTGACGCACTCGTTCAGCGCTCGATCGTCGACCGAATACGCGGAATCATCGGGTGGATCGGTGGCATCGTCGCCATCGTCACGGTGCAGATGTCGGTGTATCCGACCGTCCGCGACTCAACGGCCGACTGGGAACAGGCGACCGAGTCGTTCCCCGAGGCTTTCCGCGAAATCTTCCGCATGGAGGACTACACCACCCCGGCCGGCTACCTGTCGACCGAACTCATGACGTTCGTGATCCCACTCATCTTCATCGGTCTCGGCGCAGGCTGGGGCGCTCGGCTCACCACGGAAGACGAGGAGAGCCGAACCGCCGACATCATCCTCGGACTGCCGATCAGCCGTTACGACTACTTCGCCGCGCGTCTCGTATCGCTGATGAGTGTTCTCGCCACGGCCGCGCTCTTCTTCGCGATCTCTCTCGTCGTGGGGTCGAGCCTTCTCGATATGGACGTGTCGATCATGCGACTGGTTTCGGCCGGTGTCGTCGTTCTTCTTCTGGGTGTGATCGGTGGAGGACTGGCCGCGGCGATCGGGGCCGCCACGGGACGACGAGCCATCGCTCTCGGGGTCTCGTTGTCGATTCTCATCGGTGCGTTCGTGGCCTACAGCCTGGCTCCCTTGGTG
>VERK01000182.1 GCA_018882725.1 Actinomycetota bacterium
GAGCAGGTCCGGCGGCTCGTCTCCGCCGGAGCCGACGAGAACGACGTTCGCGAATTGGTCAAGACTTCCATCCGCCTCGGCCGAGGACTCTGACCATGACCGTTGCCGAGTCCGATCAGGACCTCGCAACGCGGGTGGCGACCGAAGCCGGGGTGATGCTCAACGACTTGCGGCGCGAACTCGACGACGTCGGCACGACGTACTGGGAGATGAAGGACGAGGGCGATGTCGCGGGCCATCGATTCCTGGTGGCCGCACTTCAGTCCGCGCGCCCCGACGACGTGATCTTGTCCGAGGAAGCAGCTGACAATCGTCGCCGCCTCTCAGCCGAACGAGTGTGGATCATCGATCCGATCGACGGCACGAGCGAGTTCGCCGACCCTCCGCGTTGGGACTGGGCCGTTCACGTCGCCCTGTGGGAACGCGGGCAACTCACTGCCGCCGCCGTGGCCATGCCCGCGATCGGTCGCACCTTCACGATGGGTCCGGCCGAAACGGTGCCACCTCAGAAGAACGACAAGCCCGTTCTGGTCACCTCGCGTAATCGCAACACCTACTCAGCCGTGGCCATTGCTCACGGTCTCGACTGTCTCGTCGGTCGACTCGGGTCGGCGGGGGCCAAGACGATGGCGGTGGTGATGGGTGAAGCCGACATCTACGTGCACGACGGCGGCATGTACCAATGGGACACCGCGGCTCCCGCCGGAGTGGCGGCCGCCGCCGGCCTGCACGTGAGTCGCATCGATGGTTCCCCTCTCGTGTACAACGCACCCGATCTCTGGCTCCCCGATTTCCTGGTGTGCCGAACCGAACTCGCCGAACCGTGCCTGCGCGCGTTGGGTGCGCTCTGAGCCGAAACGAGAGTCACCGCTCCGGTAGTTTCATCGTCGTGCACAAGCCGTCCGGACATCTGTTGGCGGGCTTCGCCGCCCTCGGAGCCGGGGCGCTGCACGCCAGCGCGGTCGGTCTCCACGCCGAGAACCCGCAACTCGCGCGCATCTTCGTCGTCATGACTCTTCTGCAGTTGGGCGTGGGTGTGGCACTTGTTCTGCGCCCCCGGGCGACCTTCCTGGCCGCGAGCCTGATCGTCAACACCCTCGCCGTGGGTGGGTGGCTCCTCACTCGTCTCGTCGGTATTTCGTGGGTCGATGGTCTCGAAGTGCGCGAAGGGCCACAGATCGCCGACACGCTCTGCGCCGGTCTGGGTGCTCTGTCGGCAGCCCTCGCACTCGGCCTCCTCGTCGTCGGTTCGACGCCGCTCGCGGCCCCGCGATCACTCAACGCGTCTCTTCCGCTCGCCGCCGTCGGCTTGGCTGTCGTGATCGGCCTGTGGAACGGCGCCACTCATGTGCACGACCACGGAGGCGACCTCGCATCGGGAACCGACCATCATTCGGACTCGACCGCATCGGGAGACGGCCACGATCACTCGTCGTCGGGAGTCGCCCTGGCAACCGGCGAAACCGCCAGCGACGTTGCTACCCACGACCACGCCACCAACTGGCCGCGACCCTACGACCCGAGCGTCGGCATCGACATCAGTGGGGTCGACGGCGTGTCGGCCGAACAGGAGTCGCGGGCGCGCGAGCTCATTCTGGCGACGCAGCGTGAACTTCCCCGGTGGTCCGACTACGACGAAGCGGTGGCCCAGGGTTGGGTCTCGATCGGCGACGAGTCGACCGGCCACGAGCACCTCGTGAATCGTCGGTTGATCGTCGACGGGAAGTTCCTCGACCCCACCGCACCCGAGTCGCTCGTGTACGAAGTCGACGGCTCGAACAAGACGCTCGTGTCGGCGATGTTCATGGCCGACATCGGGATGGCGGTCGACGATCCGAAGCTCACCGATTTCGCTGGGCCTCTGATGCAGTGGCACGTGCACGACAACTTGTGCTTCCGCACGAACGCCGAGGGTCGCTCGGTCGTGGCCGGAGTCCTCGACGCGCAGGGCAACTGCCCATCCGGTTCGACTCTCGGCGGCATCGGAATCGCGATGGTGCACGTCTGGATCGCCCCTCATCCGTGCGGCCCGTTCGCCGCACTCGAAGGTGAAGGAGCCGGCCGAGCGGCGGTCTCCGACAATGAACGTGTCGATATGTGTGCTCACGATCACGGCGCCGACAGTGGTTCTCTGTCGGTTGCCGCATCGGAAGCCGACACCGGAGCCGCTCGTATCGACCTGTCAGGTATGCCGGGCGTGCTACCCGACGAGCGTCGTCGTGCGGAAGATCTGCTCTATTCCACACGCACGGTGCTTCCGAAGTTCGCCGACACGGCCACCGCCGAGGCGGCAGGCTTCACGACGATCGGCGACGGCGCAACGGGTTACGAGCACTACATCAACTGGAAGTACATCAACGACGAGCACGAACTGAATCCGGAGTTCCCCGAGAGCCTCGTGTACCAGATCGATCCGGCCACTCGTCAGAAGAAACTCGTGTCGGCCATGTTCATGATGGGCGACGAGTACACGCTCGAGACAGTCCCCAACGTGGGCGGTCCACTCACTCAGTGGCACATCCACAACAACCTCTGCTTCAGTCGCGATCCAGCCGTCTTCGGGTCCACCCGCGTGGTGGGAGTGACGGCACCGAACGGTTCCTGCCAATTCGGCGTCAAGTTGCGTGAGAATCCGATGATCCACGTCTGGATCGTTCCGCACAAGTGCGGGCCTTTTGCTGCGCTCGAAGGCGTGGGCGCCGGACAGGTGCGCGCGGGCGAAGAGCAACTCTGCGATCACGCGCACGCTGGCGCCTGATCGACGAGACCGCTCGGCGCGTCAGGGCAACGACACAACCGTGACGGTGCCCGTTGTTCCGTCGACCGTGATGGTCGCACCATCGGGAATTCGCTCGGTCGCGTCGGTGACGCTCACGACACACGGAATTCCGAGTTCGCGACTCACGATGATTGCGTGACTCACCAGAGCGCCGACGTTCACCACGACGGCGCCGGCCGGCACGAAGAGCGGCGTCCAAGCCGGATCGGTGAGGGGCGCGATGAGCACTTCACCCGGCTCGAGTGCGAGCGGATCGGCCGGATCGAGGATCACGCGAGCCTTGCCGGTGTACGTGCCGGGCGCGCCCGACATACCGGTGAGAACTTCGCCGGCGGTGACGACAGCAGCCCGCGATTCACCCTTGCGCGACCACTCCGACAAAGGCGGAACCGATCGGTGCACGATGAAGGGCGGTTCGAGCTGGAACAGCTCGAGGTACTGACGCTCACGCTGGGCGAGACGCGCGCGAAATTCGTCGGGGTCGTTGGCGAAGGCATCGAGTTCGTCGTTCAGAAGCATGCAGATCTGCGAGGTGGTGTAACCAGTCCGCGCCGCCATGGCGAACGCGGCCATGCGCACCTCGTGCAGCACCTTGATGATGTTGGTCTTGGCCCGCTCACGCCCGGCCAGGAACAGGTGAGCAGAGCGCAACGCCATCTCGAACTGGCCGAGCACTTCGGGCTGACCGGCCAGTGCCTCGCGCACCTTCGCTTCGGCGGCTCGTCGCGTGGCCGCGTTCCGCTCGTTGCGAATCGCGGGGCTCTCCGAGTCGGGAGCGGCTCGCATCGCGTCGATCAACGACGTCGCGAGAGCCGGCTTGGTCTCCCACACATCGGACCGGATGTCCCATTCGTTGGGTCCGCGGCTGCCGAACTCGTCGATGAACGCGGCGAAACCCGCCTCGTACTCGGCCGAATCGGCCGGCAGTCGCGACAACGTCCACATCGCGTTACTCGGCGCGGCCGAGTCGACGTCGCCGATCGACGTGATGAGCGTGAGCGCGAGACTCGGATCGCCCAAGGCGGCCGCGATCTGACCGAGAGCGCCCGGACCGATGGATGTTCCGGCCGTGGTGTCGAGGTGATGTTTGAACATCCGCCGCATGGCCGGGATGAACGAGCGCATGCGAGCGATCAGAGCCGATTCGTCGAGCGCGGAGAGGTCGGGGCGCGAGGCTCGCGCCGCCTTCGACTCGGCCTGGTCGGCCATGAGGTGAGGTAGCGAGTCGGCGGTCATTACACCAACCATCCACTCGCCGAGTTTGGCGGTGTTGGAGGGACTGTCGTGCCATGGTTCGGCCACGTATGGCGGGACGTCGGGATGCGCACCGAAGTAGACAGCGTCGATCATCTCGGGCGACAGACCCGGACCACGTACTCCGAAGAGTCGGGCCATCGAGCCATTGATGTAGAGGTAACCGCCGAACGAGCCGACCACTTCGGGATGCACGAGGTCGACCTCGTGTTCATCGCAGGTGCCGGCACCGACTTGCGAATCACGCCAGCCGAGAACGACGCCAGGCTCCCAACAGACCGTCCAGCCGAGCGGACTGCACGGGTCAGGTAG
>VERK01000183.1 GCA_018882725.1 Actinomycetota bacterium
CACCCGAACCATTGAAAGCGCACTTCGTGGCGGCGGTTCGGCAATTCGACGACGGCGCCCGCCTGAGCGAAGTGCTCGGCTCATTGGCTCGATCGGTCGGGTCAGACATCGAGCCCCTCGTGTCGGTACTCCACGATGGTGATCATCTCGGCATTCCGATCGACGAACGCATCGCACGCTTGTCGGCCGACGCTCGCGCCACCCGTCGTCGTCTCACTGAAACATCGGCCCGCGAACTTCCGGTGCGCCTCACGCTTCCGATCGTCACTTGCATCCTTCCGTCCTTCGTCGCCATCGTGATCGTGCCGGTTCTCATCGGCACGCTCGCCGATCTCCGCTCCAACTTCTGAAAGCCGTCATGAACCGAGACTCCGGACAAGCAACATCCGAATACGCGCTGGTCATTCTTGCCGCCGCGCTCATCGCCCTCCTCGTCGTCGCCTGGGCTTCCGGAGGTGGTGGTGCCGGCAAGATCGGCGACCTCTTCGATCAGGTGATCGACAACGTGATGTCGCGCGTACCGTGACGTCGCGCGACCGCGGGCAAGCCACGGTCGAACTCGCACTCGTGCTTCCGTTGGTGCTCGTCGTTCTACTCGGTTGTCTGCAGGTGGTCGAGGTGTTGGTCGAACAGGTTCGCCTCGTCCACGTGGTGCGGGACGGCGCGCGTGCGGCCTCGGTCTCCGACAATCCGGAGGCGGCGGCCCAGGCCGTCACCGGAGCGCACCGAGTTCGTCTTAACGTCGCGACCACCGACTCCACCGTCGACGTCACTGGTTGGGTCGACGTTCGCACCGAAGTTCCTCTCATCGGCCGACTGCTTCCCGACATCACTCTGAGTGAACGCCTCACGATGACCGTCGAGTCGCCCTGAGTCGGGTTCCGGTGGGGGCATATCGCCGAACTCCCGTAACACTGTGACCGTGAAGACGGTGTGGGTTCTCGGCGACCAGCTCAATCGCCGAATCGGTGCGCTGGCCGCGGCTGCTCCGTCCACCCACCGGATTCTGCTGGTGGAGAGCACCGCGAAGCTGGCCTCCAAGCAGTGGCACGTTCAACGGGCGCACTTCGTGATCGCATCGATGCGCCGCTTCGCCGAAGAATTGCGAGCCGAGGGCTTCGAGGTCGACTACCGGCGCACGACTTCACTCACCGACGGCCACCGACTTCACGTCGACCAGTTCGAACCCACCGAGGTCGTCGTGACCGAGCCGTTGAGTTGGGACGGACTGGCACTCGTTCGACGTCTCGGCTGCTCAGTCGTTCGGAGCAATCAGTTCTTGTGCCACTACGACGAGTTCGCGTCGTGGAAGTCCACCAAGAAGTCGTTCAAGATGGAGGACTTCTACCGTTGGCAGCGCAAGCGACTCGGCTACCTGATGGACAGCGACGAACCAGTGGGTGGCCAGTGGAATTTCGACGCCGACAATCGCGAACCTCCGCCCAAGGACGGATCGACCCCGTGGCCGTCTCCGGTGGTGGATGAGCTCGACGCGGTCGACACCGATGTACTCGCCGACATCGCCGAACACACACACGGCACCAATCCGCATGGATTGTGGGCCACCTCGCGCGCCGGTGCTCTGCGTCGACTTCAGCACTTCGTTCACGACGTCCTCCCCATGTTCGGGCCGCACGAAGACGCCATGACCGCCAACAGTTGGCACGTGGCGCACTCGCTTCTCTCGCCGTACCTCAACATCGGGCTGTTGCTGCCGGGAGAGGTGTGCGATGCGGTGCAGCGGGCGTTCAACGATGGACGCGTACCGATCGCCTCGGCCGAAGGCTTCATCCGACAGGTGATCGGCTGGCGCGAGTACGTGTGGGGTCTCTACTGGGCGTGGATGCCCGAGTACGCACACGTGAACGAACTCGATGCCAATGAACCGCTTCCTCCGGTGTTCACGGGCCAGGCCGAAACGCGTATGAACTGCGTGTCGCACGTGTTGGCGGCCGTCGATTCCCACGCCTACGCCCACCACATTCAGCGATTGATGGTGATCGGCAACCTCGCGCTCATCGCCGGAGTCGATCCGCGTGCACTCACCAACTGGATGTGGGCCAACTTCGTCGACGGTGCCGAGTGGGTGATGGTTCCCAACGTGATGGGGATGTCACAGTTCGCCGACGGCGGACGCATGGCCACCAAGCCCTACGCATCGGGCGGCGCCTACATCGATCGCATGAGCGACTACTGCAAGGGTTGCGCGTTCGACCGAACGAAGCGTGTCGGTGACGACGCGTGTCCGTTCACGACGCTCTATTGGGACTTCATGGCGCGTCACGAACCGCGGTTCGGCCGGAATCCGCGCGTCGCCCAACAAGTACGGGCCGCGTTCAAGTTGAAAGACCTCGACCAGGTTCGTGAACGAGCCCGTGAGGTGACCGTGATGTTGCGCGAAGGACGCCTCTAGCCGCGACCGCCACCGGGTGCGGCGTTGTTCACGCCGTCGGTTCGGAACGACGGGTCGTACTTGCGCAGTTCGGCGCGGGCGATCGTCATCTTGTGCACTTCGTCGGGGCCGTCGGCCAGACGCAGTGTGCGGATTCCCGCGTACATGCCAGCCAACGGGAAGTCCTGCGACACACCACCAGCCCCGTGGGCCTGAATCGCGCGGTCGATGATCTTGAGAGCAACATTGGGCGCTGAGACCTTGATAGCCGCAATCTCGGTGCGCGCTCCCTTGTTGCCCACGGTGTCCATGAGCCACGCGGTCTTCAACGTGAGGAGGCGAATCATCTCGAGTTCGATGCGGGCTTCGGCGATCCAGTCCTGGATGTTCGAGCGCTCGGCGATGCGCTTACCGAAGGTGGAGCGGCTGAGAGTGCGTTGGCACATGAGTTCGAGAGCACGCTCGGCGGCACCGATGGTTCGCATGCAGTGGTGAATACGACCGGGTCCGAGACGGGCCTGGGAAATCATGAAGCCGTCGCCCTCGCCGGCGAGCAAGTTGCCCACCGGAACGCGAACGTTTTCGAAGCGAACTTCACCGTGGCCTTCGTTGTCGTTGTAACCGAAGACGCGGAGGTCGCGCACCACCGTGACGCCAGGTGTGTCGACCGGAACGAGAATCTGACTCTGCTGCTGGTGCGTGGGTGCCTGCGGGTTGGTCTTGCCCATCACGATCATGATCTTGCAGTTCTTGTGGTAGATGTTCGACGTCCACCACTTGCGACCGTTGAGCACGTAGTGATCGCCGTCGCGTTCGATGCGCAGTGAAATATTGGTGGCGTCGGACGACGCGACATCGGGTTCGGTCATGCCGAACGCGCTGCGAATTTCGCCATCGAGCAGCGGGCGCAACCACTTCTCCTGATGCTCGGCCGTGCCGAACATCGTGAGCACTTCCATGTTGCCGGTGTCGGGGGCCGAGCAGTTGCAGGCTTCGGACGCAATGGGCGAACGACCCATGATCTCGGCGAGCGGCGCGTAGTCGAGATTGCTGAAGCCCTCGCCCCACCATCCACTGTGCGGTTGGAAGAGATTCCAGAGACCGCGCTTCTTGGCTTCGGCCTTCAACGTCTCCATGATCGGCGGGTGGAAGTGCGGGTCACCCGACTCGGCGATCTGGCGATGGTGGAGATCTTCGTTGGGATAGATCCACTCATCCATGAACGCCAGCAAGCGTTCGCGATATTCGAGGCACCGGTCGGAAAAGGCGAAGTCCATGCCCCCGACCGTAGTGCTCAGGTCTTTCGACGCCGAAAGCCTCGTCGATCTTCCACCTTGAGCCGGGCCTTCTGCTCGTCTTCCAGGGCTGCTTCCTCGGCCACCAGTCGCTTCATGCTCTCGAGTCGTAACGCGTCCACTCGACCGTCTTCCACCGCGGTGCGGACCGCGCAACCCGGTTCTTCTTCGTGTTTGCAGTTCCGGAACCGACAGTCGTCCATGAGATCGAAGATGTCGGAGAACGCACGCTCGATGCCGTGGCCACTCGACCACAGGCTGACTGCGCGTACACCCGGCGTGTCGATGAGCCAACCCGCCGACCCGATTGGTTCGGCGGGTAGGGCGACGAGGGACGTCGCCGTCGTCGTGTGTCGACCGCGTTGATCGCCCTCGCGCACTGCTTCGGTTCGCTGCACGACGTCACCCACCAAGGCGTTCACGACGGTGCTCTTGCCGACGCCGCTCGCGCCGAGCAGAGCGATGGTGCGGTATCCCGAGGCGATACTTCGCAGAGCGTCGAGACCTTCGCCGGTGAACGAGCTCACGACGTGGAACTCGACTCCGGGGGCGACCGACTGAAGCGACGCGAGTCGCCGATCGATTTCCGCCGGGTCGTCGACGAGATCACGCTTCGAGAGCACCACCACCGGACGTGCTC
>VERK01000184.1 GCA_018882725.1 Actinomycetota bacterium
TCCTCGGTGGGCTCGGACCTCACTGCTACACCGCCTGCAAACATGCGGTGATCGGCCTCACCAAGTCGGTCGCGTCCGAAGTCGCCCAGCACGGTATTCGCGTCAACGCGATCTCACCGGGCAACACCGTGACCGCCATGACATCGGCTGTCATGACCGGTGATCACACGCAGATCGAAACCGCCACCAAGCACATCGCCGCGTCATCGATGCTCGGGATCCCGGGACTGCCCATCGACATCGCTAACGCCGCGGTCTATCTCGCCAGCGACGAATCGCGCTACGTCACCGCCCACACCTTGGTGGTGGACGCCGGACAGACCACGATCGGCGGCAACGGCCGCTTCCACCAACAAGACGCGCAGCTCTTCCGCGAAGCCGGAATTCGCGAACGCTCCTAGAGACGCGGGTCGACCAACACCTTCGTCTGCGCCGACGATCCGCTGGCCAGGTCGGCCAGCGCCGCATCGAGGTCGGACAAACCGATCGTCGACGAGTGCAGTGGCTCGGTGCGAAAGCGGCCATCGGCGATCATGCCCATGGCCATGTCGAACTCTTCGTTGGTGTAGGCGAGAGCCGACGTGACGGCGATCTCCTTGATGAGCCAGGTGGCCGGCACGATCGACGCGTTCTCGTCGGCCAGACCGATCAGGCACATCGCTCCACCCCGACGGGCCAAGTCGACGGCCGACTGCACCGCGAACGGTCGGCCCACGCACTCGTAGACGATGTCGGCACCCAGACCGTGAGTGAGTTCCTTCACCAGTGCATCGGCCGGTTGACCGGGCTCGACCGCGTGATGCGCACCGAGTTCGAGGGCGAGCGAACGACGCTGCGCGTTCGGCTCGATCACGACCACCACACCGGCACCGGCCGCTCGAACCCATTGCATCGTGCCCAGACCGATCGGGCCCGCACCTTGAACTACCGCCACGTCGCCGAGTCGAAGTCCGCTCTTGCGCACGGCGTGGAACGCCACCGTGGTGGGCTCGACCTGCGCGGCCTGCTCGTCGGACAACGCCGGATTGGTGTGCACTACTCGTTCGGCCGCCACTGCGATACGCGAGGCGAAACCACCGTGCGGAGGCGCCAACGGATCACGTCCGAGGGCCGACATGAACGACACGAGACACCGGTCGGCTTGACCGGCGCGACAGGCCGGACACTTTCCACACGACGGCGCGATGGCCACCACCACGCGATCGCCTTCGCTGAGGTTCTTCACGTCGCGACCCACCGCCGACACCGTGCCGGCCCATTCGTGCCCGCAGATCGCCGGGTTGTACGGCTGACCCGATTGGTAGGCATGAATGTCGGTTCCGCAGATTCCGCACAGCGCGATGTCGACCACGACACCCTTGTCGGCCGGGACCGGATCGGGGAACTCGACCATCTCGACTCGGTTCCGACCGGTGATCAGTGCTGCGAACATGTCTCCCCCTCGATCGGAGTCTCACAGTAGGCGAACGATGACCTAGGGTTCGCCCCGACACGCCTCACGGCGTTCAGCACGACCGTCCGTTCAATCCGACCAACAGGGGAACTCATGGCACTCATCGCGATCGAAGCGGCCATCCGCATCAACGACCCGGCCCAGCGCGACGCCGCCGTCGCCGCATCCATCCCGTTCCAGAAGGGCACCCGCGATGACGAGCCGGGTTGCCTCGTCTACTGCTTCGCGGCCGACCCGGTCGAGCCCGATCTGATCCAGGTCTACGAGCTCTGGGAAGACGAAGCGACCTTGGCCGCACACTTCGACCATCCGAACTATCACGGCATGCGTGACCTGCTCGGCAAGTTCGGTCTGAAGTCGGCCGTGAGCCGCAAACTGCGCATCGACAAGACCGCTCCGGTGTACGGCCCCGACTTCAAGGCCACCGCGTCGTTCGACTGAACGCGCGGTCAGGCCTCAGCGCGCTCGCGCACGATCATGACTGGGCGCGCTCCCGCGCGATCATGACTGGGCGCGCTCCCGCGCCCAGCGATAATCAGCCTTACCGGACGGGCTGCGGTACACCTGGTCGACCAACACCACACGTCGCGGTGCTTTGTAATCGGCGATGCGCGTCTTCACGTGCGCGATGAGGTCGGACTCCGACAACGCGTTTCCGTCGCTCGACACCACCGCGACGACAGTCTCGCCGTACCGCTGATCGGGTACGCCCACCACCACGCAGTCGACGACGTTCGGGTGTGATCGCACCGCGACTTCGACTTCTTCGGGGTACACCTTCTCGCCACCAGTGTTGATGCACACCGAACCACGGCCGAGCAGATGCACGGTGCCGTCGGCATCGATACGCGCATAATCACCAGGCACCGTGTAGCGCACACCATCGATCGTCCGGAACGTGCGAGCGGTTCGCTCGGCATCGCCGTAGTAACCGTCGGGCATCGGTCCGGCCGCTGCCAACACACCCGCGCGATCGGAACCGAACGGGATCTTCTCCCACGTCTGATCGTCGAACAACGCGGTGGCCGGAGTCGCCATGAACTTGGCGGTGGCCAACGGATCCTGACCAGGCATCGTCATCGCCACCGCGAACGGCCCACCTTCCGACGCGCCGATCATGTCGAGGACGACGGCGCCGGTGGCGCGCTGCATGAGCGCCGACTTCATCTCGCTCGACAACGTGGCGCCGGTCGACACGATGCGCGCCAGCGACGACAGGTCGTAGGGCTGGCCGGCCGATTCGGCCCGCTCGATCTCGGCCACGATCGGACGCGCAAAAGCGTCGCCGACGATCGATACCTGAGTGACCCGTTCACGCTGCACGAGTCGCAACAACTCGGCCGGGTCGAAACGACGACCGGCCAGCAACACGACCGTGCCACCGAGAACGAAGGTGGAGAACGCGAGGAACATCGCGGTGCCGTGCATGAGCGGCGGCGCGGTCATGTTGACCGGACCGCGACCGGCCGACTGCAGTTCGACCGCGACTCGCGCGACGTCGTCGACGTTCTCGGGAAGAGGCAGACCGAGCGACGCGTAACCGGTGAAGGCCAACGCGCCGAACAAGCCGGTGTGGCTCCACACCACACCTTTGGGCAACCCGGTCGTGCCACCGGTGTAGAGCAGAAGTGAATCGCTGCCGGCGCGAGCGATGGGCGCCATGGGCGAGGCCGACGATTTGGCTTCGCCGTACCACGATGCCCCCGACAACAAGGCGTGGCCGCTGTCGTCATCGACCTGCAACAGGAGGCGGAGACCCGGCAGGGAGCGGCGGGCCTCGTCGACCACCGGGGCGAACGCCGAGTGGTACACGAGCGCCGTCGCGCCCGAATCGGACAGGACGTGCACGATCTCGGGGGCCTTGTAGCGGTAGTTGACGTTGACTGTGCTCGCGCGCACCTTGAACGACGCGTACGCCGACTCGAGATACTCCGGGCAGTTGTAGAGCAACTGTCCGACTTTGTGATCGTGACCGATTCCGGCGTCGTTCATGACGGCGGCGACGCGCGCGGCACCACCGTCGAGCTGCGACCACGTGATGTGGGTGTCGCCGATGACGACCGCGACGTGATCGGGTTGAGCCGCGGCCAACGCTTCCCAGAGCGTGGCCCAACTCTCGTTCAACACGTTCAGCCCTCGGGGACGACGAAAGGAGTCAGTTCGTCGACGGAACGTCCGTCGGCGGCCAAGCCCTCGGCGATGAAACGATCGATGTTGCGGTGGATCAGGCGAATACGTGTCTCCTGATACAGGCCGAACGACACGCCCTTCTTCGCGCGCTTCGCGGTCATCTTCAAGCCGAGTTGAACCTTGGGCAGGTTCTCCATGTCCTGTTCGAACACGTCGGCCAGACCGGCCATCCCTTCGGCCTCTTTCCACGACTGCTCGAGGCGCAGACGCTGCGTGGGAGCCGGAGCCGGACGCTCCTTGCCCGGCGGCACCGGCATCATGCGCAACACATCCATGAAGCACGTGTCGGGCGTGCGACCCGGCCGCCAGCGATACACGAGCGACTGACCCACACCGGCCCACGGCATGAACGCGGGGAACAAGTGGTAGAGATGCGCGTCGAGAATCTCGGAGTCGGACGTATTCGAGAGATCGACGCCGAACACCTGGCCCATCGCACCGCGGAACACCTCGGCCACGACTTCGCGCGCCGACTTGCCGTCGGGAACCTGGATCGCACCACGACCAGCGCGCGCCGAGAAAGCCAGGTACGCATCGGCCACTTGCTGTTCGGGCAAGTTGCCGAGGTGCGGACTCTGCACACCGAAACCGTTGACGAACCGGGTGACGTACTGCGAGTCCTCCCAGATCGAGTACTCGCTGTTGGCGTCACCGGCGAATTCGAGAATCTGCG
>VERK01000357.1 GCA_018882725.1 Actinomycetota bacterium
TCGCAGTAACGCAACACTTCGTCGAGCTTGTGCGAGATGAAGATGACCGTGCGGCCTTCGGCGACCAGTCGTTTGAGCGTGGCGAACAGTTCTTCGACTTCTTGCGGCACGAGTACCGCGGTGGGTTCGTCGAGAATGAGGATCTGGGCCCCGCGGTAGAGAACCTTCAGAATCTCGACGCGCTGCCGCTCGCCCACGCCGAGACTTCCAACCAGGTCGTCGACGTCGAACGACACGCCCAACGACGCCGCGAGTTCGGTGAGGCGCGCCTTGGCCGCGACCGAGTCGATACGCCCGCGACGGCCAACTGGTTCGTTGCCGAGAATGATGTTCTCGAGGATCGACAAGTTGTCGGCCAGCTTGAAGTGCTGGTGAACCATCCCGATGCCTGCAGCGATCGCATCGGTGGGGGACTTGAACGTGATTCCCCGGCCGTTGACGGCGATCGATCCTTCGTCGGGCTGGTGCATGCCGTACAAGGTCTTCATGAGCGTGGACTTGCCGGCACCGTTCTCGCCGACGACGGCGTGGATGGTGCCGGGTCGGACCCGCAGCGACACGTTGTAGTTGGCCACCACACCCGGGAAGCGTTTGGTGATACCGGACAGTTCGACTGCCAGTGCTCCCGCCTCGTTCATGCCACCCCCGGAGTAGTCGCACCGATCCGGTGCGCCGTGAACGCATCCGTTATAGCAGAGCCGGAAAGCAAAGAGCCCGGGTCGATGACCCGGGCTCTTTGGAGTCTCAGTGATCTGAGTGACTCGTGATCGTCGGTGACGATCAGGGTGCCGTCGGCACCTCGATCTCACCGGCGACGATCTTGGCCTTGATCTCGTCGAGCTGGCCGGCGATGTCATCGACGTATCCACCCGAGGTGGAGTAGCCGACGCCGTCGTTGCTCAGATCGAACACCTTGATGCCACCCGAGGTGTCACCCTCGCAAGCGGCCTTCATGGTCTCGAACACCGACACGTCGACGCGCTTGAGCATCGAGGTGAGGATGCGCGCACGCTGATCGTCATTGGCGGCCGTGAGGTAC
>VERK01000185.1 GCA_018882725.1 Actinomycetota bacterium
GTGCCCCGTGGCGAAGTCGGGCTGATTTTCGCCTCGATCGGGTTGTCGCAGGGCATTCTCGACGACGAGTTGTACGGCGCACTCCTCCTGATGGTGCTGGTCACGACGGTGATGACACCGCCTCTGCTCGCCATGCGCCTCCGCCGACTCCGTTGAGCTCCTGGTAGCGCGGCCGGTCTTTTTCCCATCTCGGCACACTCAGGAAACAATCACGAAACATGGATTCGGGAAAGTCCTTTCGCCCCTCACACGAAAGGAATCCTCATGGAACCTGCATCCCTCACGTGGGTCCTGGTCTCAGCAGCCCTCGTGCTGTTCATGACACCGGGTCTCGCGTTCTTCTACGGCGGTATGGACCGCAGCCGGAACGTTCTCAACATGCTGATGATGAACTTCTACTGCGTGTTGATCATCCCGGTCGTCTGGATGGTCCTCGGTTACTCGCTGTCGCAAGGCGGCAGTGGCAACTGGATCGGCAACTTCGACTGGTTCTTCTTGAAGGACATCGGTGTGCTCGAGGACAACGGCGGCCAGCTGGCCACCATCGCGTTCCTTGGCATGTTCGCCGCCATCACACCCGCTCTCATCTCCGGCGCCGTGGCCGACCGCATGAAGTTCTCCGCCTGGGCGATCTTCGTACCGGTGTGGTCACTGCTCGTCTACGTGCCGGTGTTCAAGTGGGTGTACGGAGGCTGGCTCGGCGACCGCGGTTCGCTCGACTTCGCCGGTGGCACCGCTATTCACGTGAACGCTGGCATCGCTGCTCTGGCCGCCGTGCTCGTTCTCGGCAAGCGCAAGGGTTGGCCGCAAGAAGGTCATCCGCCGCACTCGATGCCGCTCGTGATGATCGGCACCGGAATCCTGTGGTTCGGCTGGTTCGGGTTCAACGCCGGGTCGTCGCTCGCCGCCAGTGGTCAGGCTGCACAGGCATTCATGAACACGTTCCTCGCCGCCGCCGCTGCCGGTCTCGTGTGGGTCATCACCGAATGGCTCCGCGACGGCAAGCCCACCAACCTCGGTGCCGCTTCGGGAATCGTGGCCGGACTCGTGGCCATCACTCCGGCCGCTGGCTACGTGTCGGGCGGTGCACCGCTCGCCATTGGTGGAATCGCCGGACTCGTGTGCTGCTACGCGGTGAAGTTGAAGAGCAAGGCCGGTTTCGACGACGCACTCGACGTGGTCGGAGTTCACCTCGTCGGTGGCCTCGTCGGATCGTTGCTCATCGGTTTCTTCGCCAACCCCGAATTCTTCGACGGTTCGTTCGAAGAGGGAATCTTCTACGGCGGTGGCGCTGGTCTCCTCGGAGAGCAGGCGCTCGCCAACCTGGCCGCCATGGTGTGGTCGTTCATCATCACCTTTGGCATCATGTTGGTGCTGAAGAAGACCATCGGAGTCCGTGTCAGCCCGCAAGACGAGGCCGACGGACTCGACTACAGCCAGCACGCCGAGTCGGCGTACCACTGATAGGGAGAACCAACGATGAAACTCATCACAGCCATCATCAAGCCCTTCAAACTCGACGAGGTGAAGGAAGCGCTGAAGGCAGCCGGTGTCACCGGCATGACCGTCAGCGAGGTGCGCGGGTTCGGCCGTCAGGGCGGACACAGCGAGACCTACCGCGGTGCGGAGTACAAGATCGACTTCGTCCCGAAGGTTCGTTTCGAGATCGTGGTCGATGACAACGTCGTCGACTCGGTGATCGCGTCCATCAAGGCCGCGGCGTCAACCGGCAAGATCGGCGACGGCAAGATCTGGGTCACCAGCGTCGACCGCATCGTCCGCATCCGCACCGGCGAAGAAGGTTCCGACGCCGTCTAGGACGCCGTCGACGTCAGCTCGTCACGAGCTCTTCGATTCGGCCGATCGCCTCGCGCATGTCGTGGGGTGATCGGCCGAACTCGTGTGTGGCCAGAAGTTCGGACACGGAGCCGAGTCCGGCCGCGTCGAGCAGTCGCTTCTCGTTGAGCACCCACCGGCGATCGGCGCACATGCGACGGTGCGCTTCTTCGGTCACCGCCCGCGCCACGTTGCCGATCGCACCCACCGTGTTGCCTCGCTCGGCGTGAGACCGTGCGTACTCGAACGAGAAGTCTCGTTGGAAGCCCCACCTGAACGTGGTGGTTTCGCGCAGCGCATCGGTGAACGTGGTGTCGATCGAGAGGGTTCCGCGCACGACGTTCGACAGAGCGACCTCAGCGGTGAGCGTGTAGGTGGGAAACCCAGCGAGGTGACCCAACAGCTGATCAACTTCGTAACGACCCACGGCCGCCTCAGCCGACCAATGCGCAACGGTGTCGACGTCGCGCAAGACGACGTCGACGGCCACACCGTCGATCGTCAGCCAGGCTCCCCCGTTCATGAGACGACCCCACGAACCGGGTGCGTGCACTTCACCACGCGCCGCCACCGCCGACAGATCGATGTCGCCTCGGTAGAAAACGCCGAGGTCCCAGTCGCTCGAAGCGTCAGCAGTGCCCGTGGCGCGAGAACCGCCGATGGTCACAGCGATCACACCACGCGACGACGCGAGTTCGTCGATGAATCGATCGAGCGAGGCCGGCAGGTTCACGAGCTCAGCCAGCCGTGCTGTTGATGGCTTCCCAAACGCGACGCGGTGAACACGGCAAGTCGATGTGGCGGATGCCGAGATGCGAGAGCGCGTCGATCACCGCACTCTGAACCGCCGGTGTGGCGCCGATCGTTCCGCTCTCGCCGATTCCCTTGGCCCCGAGATCGTTGAGTGGCGAGGGCGATTCGAGGTGCACGGTCACGAACGACGGGAACTCGGCGGCCGATGGAAATCCGTAGTCGGCGAAGTTGCCCGTGAGCGGATTGCCATCGGCGTCGTACACGACTTCTTCGAAGAGCGCCTGCGCGACACCTTGCACCAAGCCACCGTGTACCTGGCCTTCGGCGAGCAGTGGGTTGAGGATTCGGCCGGCATCGTCGACGGCCACCAGTGATCGCAGCACCACCTTGCCGGTTTCGGTGTCGACCTCGACCACGGCGAGATGCGCACCACTCGGGAACGTACCGTCGGCCTGAGCGAAGTCGCCGATCGCGCTGAGCTGCTCGGGCTCGGCATTGTCGATCACCTGTGACCAGGTCACCGACACCGCGGGCGTTCCCGCAACGTGGAACACGCCATCGGACACGACTACGTCGGCCACGTCGGCCTCGAGCAATCGAGCCGCGATGTCGCGTGCACGATCGGCAACGGTGCCGGCAGCGCGCCACACGTTGGTGCCGCCCAACTGGAGCGAGCGCGATCCGCCCGTGACTTCACTGTGGGGGACGATGTCGGTGTCACCGTGCAGAACCGTGATCGAATCGAGGGGAAGTCCGAGACGATCAGCGGTGAGCATCGCCCACGCAGTGCGGTGGCCCTGCCCGTACGGCGACGTCCCGGTGACGACCGTCGCCCGCACCGATCCGTTGTCGTCTTCGTACACGGTGACCGATCCGTATTCGCCACCCGCCGACGCCGCGGTGATCTCGACGTACGAACAGATCCCGATGCCGAGAGCAACCGGGTCGCCCGCGGCACGACGGCGAGCCTGTTCGGCTCGTAACGCCGAATAGTCGGCGGCATCGAGAACCAGATCGAGTGCCGCTTCGTACTGACCGCTGTCGTAGGTGGTGCCGAGCGGGTTCTTGAACGGGAACCGGTCGGGAGCAATCACGTTGCGTCGGCGCACCTCGGCCGGATCCATTCCGATCTCGGCCGCGAAGAGATCGACGACGCGTTCGATGGCGGCAGCCGCTTCGGGACGTCCGGCCCCGCGATACGCGATGGTCGGCACGGTGTTGGTGAGCACAGACGCGGCCGTGAACGACACACTCGGGATGTCGTACGTTCCCGTGGCCATGCGCCGCGTCATGACGGGCAAGAAGGCTCCGAACCGCGGCCACGCACCCGAGTCCTGTACGACGTCGAGCGAGTACGCGAGCAGTCGGCCATCGCGCGTGCCGCCCAACTTCGCGTACTGCACCTGGGCTCGTCCATGGCCAAGGCCATTCATGCTCTCGGTGCGCGTCTCGGTGTAGCGCACAGGGCGGTCGTGCTTCTTGGCCAACCACGGCAACAAGATGTCTTCGGGGTAGTTGAAGGCCTTGGCCCCGAAGCCTCCACCCACATCGGGGACGAGCACACGTACTTGCTCGGGTGGCAAGCCGTACATCTCACAGATCGGTTGGCGAATCGTGTGCGCGCCTTGACAGGCCTGCCAGTGCGTGAGCCGGCGAACACCATTCGCATCGGGCGCTTCCCAAC
>VERK01000186.1 GCA_018882725.1 Actinomycetota bacterium
GCTCAGCAGCCTGGCCTTTCTGGAGGGCTTCTACTACCAGCCACGCATGGATTGGGATCTCCTCTCGCGACACAGCGACGGGCTCATCGCAACCACCGGATGCCTCGGTGGCCACGTCCTCCAGCACCTCCTTCGTGGCGACTTCGAAGGTGCCCGCTCCCGGGCCGCGCGCCTACAAGAGATCTTCGGGCGCGACAACTTGTTCGTCGAGCTCCAGGATCACAACCTGCCCGACCAAGCGCGGACTAATCCACTTCTCATACGCCTGGCCGAGGAAATCGGAGCACCCCTCCTCGCCACCAACGACTCTCATTACGTCCATCGCCACGACAGTGCCGCGCACGATGCGTTGCTGTGCGTTCAGACCGGGTCGCTCATGTCCGACCCGAATCGATTCAAGTTCGACGGCACCGAGCACTATCTCAAGACGGCCGAAGAAATGCGGTATCTGTTCCGCGAAGTTCCCGAGGCGTGCGACAACACACTCTGGATAGCCGAGAGGTCCGATCTGACGATCGAATTCGGTAAGCCTCAACTTCCGTCCTTCCCTCTCCCCAAGGGATTCACGACCGATGCGGAGTATCTACGTCACCTGACACTCGAAGGTGCGGCGCAACGTTGGGGCAAGGATCTGCCGCCGTCGGTCGTCGAGCGCCTCGCTTACGAGCTCAAGGTCATCGAGGACATGGGCTTCGCGTCCTACTTCCTCATCGTCTGGGATCTCATTCGCCACGCCAAGGAGCGCGGTATCCGCGTCGGTCCGGGTCGCGGCTCGGCGGCGGGTTGTGCCACTGCCTTCTGCCTACGGATCACCGAGATCGATCCCATTCGTTACGACTTGCTCTTCGAACGCTTCCTCAACCCGAGCCGTATCTCCATGCCCGACATCGACATGGACTTCGACTCGCGCTACCGCGACGAAATGATCAGGTACGTCACCGAGAAGTACGGCCGAGACCGAGTCGCCCAGATCATCACGTTCAACACGATCAAGGCGCGAAACGCCGTTCGCGACGCGGCCCGGGTACTCGGACACGATTACGGCGTCGGCGACAAACTGGCCAAGGCCATGCCGCCCCTCGTGATGGGTCGCGACACCCCGTTGAAGTACTGCCTCGAACCGCATCCGAAGTTCGAAGACGGTTTCCGGGCCGCGACCGAGTTACGCGACATGTACGAGACCGACCCCGTGGCCAAGGAGGTGATCGACGTCGCCAAAGGTCTCGAAGGCCTCAAACGCTCGACCGGCATCCACGCCGCGGCGGTGGTGATCTCCAAGGAACCCTTGGTCGAGTACCTGCCGGTGCAGCGCAAGCCCGAACAGGGCAAGTCTCCCGATGAGACTCCCATCACCACGCAGTACGAAATGCATGGCGTCGAGGATCTCGGTCTGCTCAAAATGGACTTCCTCGGTCTTCGTAACCTCGACGTCATCACCGACACGGTCACCCTCATCCGAAACACCGTCGATCCCGAATTCGACATCGACACCGTGTCGCTCGAGGAACCGGCCGTCTTCGAACTGCTCGGTCGCGGCGAGACGACCGGAGTGTTCCAACTCGAATCGACGCCGATGCAGCAACTGCTGCGCGCCATGGCTCCCACCAGTTTCGAAGACGTATCGGCTGTGATCGCGCTCTATCGCCCCGGCCCGATGAGCGTCAACATGCATTACGACTACGCCGACCGCAAGAATCGTCGCAAGCCGGTCGAGTACTTCCATCCGCAAGCCGAAGAGATCCTCTCCGACACGTACGGGTTGATGATCTACCAAGAAAGCGTCATGCGCGTTGCACAGCGTTTCGCCGGCTACTCCCTCGCCGAAGCCGACAACCTGCGCAAAGCCTGCGGCAAGAAGGTTCGCGAGTTGATGGAGAAGGAGCGCTCCAAGTTCATCGAAGGATGTGATCGAACCGGTTACGGAACCGATCTGGGCAACTATTTGTTCGACATCATCGAAAACTTCGCCGACTACGCGTTCAACAAGTCGCACTCGTTCGGATACGGACTCGTCTGCTACCAGACCGCGTATCTCAAGGCCAAGTACCCGGTGCACTTCTTCGCCGCGCTGCTCACGTCGGTGAAGGACAATCTCGACAAGGCCGCGGGTTACCTCGCCGACGCCCGTCGACAGCGGGTCGACGTGCGGCCACCCGACATCAACGTGTCCGATGTCGATTTCTCGGCCTTACCCGCCGAGATGGCGGTGACTTTCGGGCTGTCGGCGATCAAGGGCGTCGGTAGCGCGGTCTGCGCCAAGATCGTGGCCGAACGTCGAGCCAGCGGTCCTTTCGAGTCGTTCCACGACTTTTGCATGAGGGTTCCCACCGACTGCCTCAACAAGCGAACGATCGAGTCGTTCATCAAGGTAGGAGCCTTCGATTCATTGAAGCACCCGCGGCGAGGTCTCCTGACCGTGTTCGAGGAGATCATCGACGATGCAGTAAGTCGCCGTCACGAGGCCGACCAAGGTGTTCTCAGTCTGTTCGACGGTCTCGACGACGGACCAGCGGACTTCTCGCTCGATCGTCCGATTCCCGACCTCCAGTTCGATCGCGAGTTGACCATTAAGTTCGAGCGCGAACTCCTGGGGCTCTACATCACCGATCATCCGCTCGCCGGTCACGAGGCGACGCTGGCCCGTCGAACCAGTGCGGCCACGGTCGACATTTCCGACATGGAGAACGGCGCCGTGTGCACACTCGGCGGAGTCGTATCGAAACTCGAGAAGAAGACCACGCGCCGGGGCGACCAGATGTTGATCCTCAATCTGGAGGACTTTCACGGATCGGTCGAGGTGACGCTTTTCAGCAAGGCAGCCGCCGCGCACGGCCACAAGATCCGCGAAGACGGTGTCGTTCTGATCAAGGGCCGCGTCAATGCGAACGACGACCGCCGATCGTTCTCGGCCATCGAAGTCGAGGCTCTTCGGCTCTCCGTACGCAACCCCGAGTTGCGCCTCAATCTCCCGGTCGACACCATCGCGCGCAATCGGATCGACGAGTTACGCGAGATCCTGCGTCGTCATCCAGGTGAGTCGCCGGTCTACTTGCACCTGGGGCCCGACAAGATTCTCGAACTCGGAGCCGACTTCGCGGTAGAAATCGATCGCGTTGTTCCCGACCTGCGGGTCGCGTTCGGTATCGACGTCATCTTGCCCTCGGCCTGAGCACGGGTTTCGTCCGGACGAGCCGAGATGGCAGAATGTAGGGGTTCGCGCCTAGGGGAGTCAGCGCTGTATGTCGATCGACGTTGAGACGAAGGATTGCTCGGCCCTGACCGATTCCGATCTTGACGAATTCGCCTCCATGGGCGGGGCTTTCGGCATCGGAAATCTGTCCAAGGCCAAGGAGGACTGGGTCCTCATCACCACCGCCCGCGAGAACGGCAAGGTGCTCGGTTTCACGTTTTCGACCCTCGAGCGAATCGGTGGGACACCCTGCGTCCTCATCGGACTCATGAGCGTCAAGCGCACCGCCAAGCGCGACCAAGTCCTGAAGGGCCTGATGTCCGAGGCGTTCCATCGGGCACTCATGGCGTTCCCCGACGAAGACGTCGTCGTCGGAAGTCGTTTCGCTTCAGCCGATGGCCTGGAGGCGTTCAAGTCGCTCACCGGAATCATCCCACGACCCGAGTACCGCGCGGTGGGAGAAGAACGAGCTTGGGGCAAGCGCCTGGCCCGTCGTTTCGGTGTCGAGTCGAACTACGACGACAAGACCTTCATCGTGGCCAAGAAGGCTCGGTCGGGGTTCCTCGATCACGAGTCGAGCAAGCCCGAAAAGATCAAGCCCGACATCGCCCAGCAATTCAAGGGAGTCGGCGCCGACGGAGCCCTCATCGTTCACGGTTGGACGATGGCAGAAGACCTCCTCAAACTCGGTCGCCGCTCGGCCTGACATGTCTCTGGCCGACGTCATGCGGCGACGTCGGATGACCCGTCGGTTCGCCGGTTCGATAGCAGTCGAGTGGATCGTCGCGCAGTGCGACCTCGCCCGTCGGGCTCCGTCGGCGGGCTACGCACAAGGCACGCACTTCTTGATCCTCAGCGGTGAGGGGCTGGCCCGTTTCTGGAAGGTGAGTGGGGCGGGCGAGTGGTTCGAACGTCGTCAACCGGGCGTCTTGGACGCCAGTGCCGTCGTGCTCGTCCTGGCCGATCGCACGGCCTACGAGGCGCGGTACTCCGAAGCCGACAAGGCCGGGCACGGACTCGAGCAGGCATCGGGCTGGTCGGTGCCCTATTGGCTCACCGATGCGGCCATGGC
>VERK01000187.1 GCA_018882725.1 Actinomycetota bacterium
TGCTCGGTGGACAGGGAGATGGTTCGGGGCAAACCGCTGATGAGGTCGCGACCGCGCACGTCGGCGGTCATCTCCTCCTCCATCGGCCAGGCCGAACCCATTTGGATCTTGATGTCTTCGGCGGTCCGCTCACCGACGGCGAGCGAGAACTCCTTCTTGAGGTACTGCATCACGGCCTCGTCGAGTTCGTCGCCGGCGACCCGCAGCGACTGTGCGGTGACGATGCCACCCAAGGAGATGACGGCGACTTCGGTCGTGCCGCCGCCGATGTCGACGATCATGTTGCCGCTCGGTTCGTGCACCGGCAGGTCGGCACCGATCGCCGCCGCCATGGGCTCTTCGATGATGTGCACCGGCTTGCGCGCCCCGGCGTACTCGGCCGCGTCCTGCACGGCGCGCTGCTCGACCCCGGTGATGCCGGACGGAACACAGATCACCATGCGCGGCTTGCTCCAGCGGCTGCTGTGCACCTTCTGGATGAAGTAGCGCAGCATCTTCTCGCAGACTTCGAAATCGGCGATCACGCCGTCTTTCAGGGGACGCACGGCACGGATGTGTCCGGGGGTCCGGCCCATCATGCGCTTGGCCTCGAGGCCCACCGCGACCGGTCGACCGTCGGCTACGTCGAGGGCGACGACCGAGGGTTCGTTGAGGACCACGCCATGTCCCCGGACGTAAATCAGGGTGTTGGCGGTTCCGAGATCGATTGCGATGTCGCGGCCGAGGGCCAGCGGGTTGCTCCGGGCCATGACCGCACCTCCTCGCCCCGTAAGGGGCAAATGTTACAGATTCGGGAAGAAAATCCCGATCTCCCGCTCGGCCGAGGCCAAGGAGTCGGAACCGTGGACCAGGTTCTCGGTGAAGAGAATCCCCAGGTCACCACGGATGGTCCCGGGAGCCGCAGTACGCGGGTTGGTGGCACCCATCATGGTGCGCACGACCTCCCACGTGTTCTCGGGGCCTTCCACGACCAGGGCCACGACCGGTCCGCGAGACATGAAGGCCACCAGATCGGCGTAGAAACCCTTGCCCACGTGCTCTTCGTAGTGGCGGGCCAAGGTGGCCGCGTCGAGCGTGCGCAGGTCGAGAGCCACCAGCTTCAGATTCTTCGACTCGAATCGGCTGAGGATGGTTCCCACCAGGCCGCGTTCGACAGCATCGGGCTTCAACAGGACGAGGGTGCGATCGGACATGAGAACTGACGCTATCGGTCGAGCACGTGCGGCCGGGCTGCTCCCACCACGTAGAGCGAGCCCGTGACGAGAATCGCGTCGTCGGCACCGGCCTCGTGCCGGGCCTCGTCGAGCGCGGCTTCCACCGTGGCGACCACCCGCACGTCGTCGCATCCGATGCTGCGCGCGGCTTCGGCCAATTCGGACCCCGGTCGCCCGCGCGGGGACGGAGCGGTGCAGCACACGACCACGTCGAATTCGTCGGCCCGAAGCGCCTCGAGCATCTCGACCGGTTCACGGCCGCGCAAGCACCCGACCACCAGGATGCGTCGACCAGCCGGATCGAAGTCTTCGAAGAACACACTCGCGCACACGTCGCCGCCGGCCGGGTTGTGAGCACCGTCGACGATCACCAACGGCTGGTGATCGAGCAACTCGAAACGGCCCGGCATGGTCACCGCGGTCATGGCTTCGGCGATCACATCGTCGTCGAGAGGTCGGGCGAAGAACGTTTCCACTGCCGTGATGGCCACCGCTGCGTTGTCGGCTTGGTGCCGACCATGCAAAGGGACGAACACGTCGGGGTAGATGGTGGTGGGAGTTCTCACCACGACGAGACGACCACCGAGTGCGAGTTCGTTGGCGTCGACGGCGAAGTCGGTGTCGCGCACGAGCAACGACGTGCCGCCGGCCGCCCGAAAGATTTCGATCATCTCCGGATCGGTTTCACCGGTGACGACAGCCGAAGCCGACTTGATGATTCCCGCCTTCTCGCGCGCGATGTGCGCCCGCGTCGGTCCGGCGAACTCCATGTGGTCGAGACCGATGTTGGTGATGACCGCCACCTGAGCGTCGACCACATTGGTGGCGTCCCACCGACCGAGCAGACCGACTTCGATCACCATCACGTCGACGGCCTGGTCGGCGAACCAGCGAAACGCCGCCGCGGTGCAGGTGTCGAAATAGCCGGGTCGAACACCGGCGATGATCTCCAGATCGGCGATCGCGCCCACTTGCTCGCCGAAGTCATGATCGGAGATCGGAACGCCGTCGATCATCATGCGTTCGTTGACGCGCTCGAGGTGCGGACTGGTGTACGTACCCACCCGAAGGCCGCTGGCCACGAGCAAACGGGTGATCATCTGGGCGGTCGAGCCCTTGCCGTTGGTGCCGGTGATGTGAATGACCGGAGCGCAATGTTGCGGATCGCCCATGGCGGCGCAGAGACGCTCGATCGTGGCCAGAGAAGGCGACTCGATTCGACCGGTCTTCTCGTAGGTGGCGTGTTCGTCGAGGTAGTCGAGCGCTTGCTGGTAGTCCATCAACTCGCGGCGCGGCGCGGCCGCTGCGAACGCACAGCGGCGCGAGGCACCAGCGTGGGCGGAACCTTCGCGGTGACCGTGTCGGCATCGACGACCACCCGGGCCACGTCGTTGCGGCCCGGCAGCTCGTACATCGTGTTGAGCAGGGCGTCTTCGAGGATCGCCCGCAGACCACGCGCACCGGTTCCGCGCTTGAGTGCGAGTTCAGCCACTGCATTGAGCGCCGGTTCGGTGAGTTCGAGTTCGACGTCTTCGAAGTCGAAGAACTTCTGGTACTGCTTCACCAGCGCGTTCTTGGGTTCGACGAGAATCTTCACCAAGGCATCCATGTCGAGGTTCTGCACCGCACCGACCATGGGCAGTCGACCCACGAACTCGGGGATGAGCCCGAACGCCAAGAGGTCTTCAGGAAGCACCTGCGAGAACAACTCGCCGGGATCTTTTTCGGCCTTGCTGCGCACCGTGGCGTGGAAGCCGACTCCCTTGTGGCCGATGCGCTGCTCGATGATCTTGTCGAGGCCGGCGAACGCTCCACCGCAGATGAAGAGCACGTTGGTCGTGTCGATCTGAATGAATTCTTGGTGTGGATGCTTGCGGCCGCCCTGCGGAGGAACCGAGGCCACGGTGCCTTCCAGGATCTTGAGCAGCGCCTGCTGCACACCTTCACCCGATACGTCACGGGTGATGGACGGGTTCTCGCTCTTACGCGCGATCTTGTCGATCTCGTCGATGTAGATGATGCCCGTCTCGGCCTTCTTCACGTCGAAGTCGGCGGCCTGGATGAGCTTCAAGAGAATGTTCTCGACGTCTTCGCCCACGTAGCCGGCCTCGGTGAGCGCGGTCGCGTCAGCAATGGCGAAGGGCACGTTGAGCATGCGGGCGAGGGTCTGAGCCAGGTGCGTCTTGCCGCAGCCAGTGGGCCCGAGGAGCAGGATGTTGCTCTTGGCCAGTTCGACTTCGTCACGCTTCGCGAGAACGTTGTCCTTCTGATACTGAATGCGTCGGTAGTGGTTGTAGACGGCGACGGCCAGAACCTTCTTGGCCTGGGTCTGGCCCACCACGTACTCGTCGAGGAACGTGCAGATCTCGCGCGGGTTGGGGAGATCGTCCATCTTCAAGTCGGAGGCTTCACTGACCTCTTCCTCGATGATCTCGTTGCAGAGATCGATGCACTCGTCGCAGATGTAGACGCCAGGGCCGGCAATGAGCTTCTTGACCTGCTTCTGCGATTTACCGCAGAACGAGCATTTCAAGATTTCGCCGGTGTCACCGAATTTCGCCACGTCTACCCTCCTTCGGGTTCACAGTCTGACGGATGGCCGACCCTGTTGTCGGCGATTTGCGTCAAGACCTTGAACAGAACCCCGAAAGATGCAGGTCAGCGGATGGGTCCGCCCCGGTCGACGACCGCGCGGCTGGAGATCACATCATCGATGATTCCGTACGCCAGCGCCTCGGACGCCTCCATCACGAAGTCACGATCGGTATCGGCATGGATGCGCTCGATCGGCTGACCGGTGTGGCGAGCCAGGATTTCTTCGAGCAGATCACGCATGCGGAGGATCTCCTTGGCGGCGATCTCGAGATCGGTCACCTGTCCGTAACCGACTTGACCGTACGGCTGGTGCAGGAGAACACGGCTGTGCGGAAGCGCGAGACGCTTGCCCTTGGTGCCGGCGGCGAGCAGCACCGCGGCTGCACTGGCGGCCTGGCCGAGGCAGATCGTGGCGATGTCGTTCTTGATGAACTGCATCGTGTCGTAGAT
>VERK01000019.1 GCA_018882725.1 Actinomycetota bacterium
GTTGTCGACCGTGGCACTGGGCCGCGGTGTGGTCGAGTGGTCGGTTGCTCCGGCGCCCATCGGGCCGATTTCGGTGGTGGCCACACTCGCCGACGATCCGGACCCGAGTGAACGAGGCACTCACGTGGTGTTCGACGTCGAGGGTCGACGCGTGGATGCCTGGTTGTACGGACGTTTGGCCCGTCGAATCGAACGGGTGTCGTCGGGCGAGCGGGTGTGGCTCAAGGGACGGATCGAGCAGTCGGCTCGACCGCGGCGAGACTTGCTCCGGCACGTCGTCGGTCGGGTGCGCGTGGACGACATCACCGTGATCGGCGAGGCAGCCAATCATCTGCATCGCTCGGTCAATCGATTGCGAGGTGTTTTCGCCGACGGTGTCGCGTCGCTGCCCGACGAGCGACGGAATCTCCTGACCGGACTGCTGTACGGGGACGATCGTCGTCTCGATCGCGAGGTGGTCGACGAGTTCCGTCGAGCCGGCCTGGCTCATCTCACAGCCGTCTCAGGGCAGAACGTCGCCTACGTGATGGCGGTGGTCGCGCCCGTGCTCGGTCGTCTGCGCCAACGAGCCCGCATCGCGACGTCGATCGCGGTGCTCTCGATCTTCGTGGTTCTCACGCGGGCCGAACCGTCGGTGGTACGGGCCGCGTTGATGGCCGGAGCGGCGCTGATTCTCCCGCGCACCACCACGCGATCGGTGCGCGCGTTGTCGACTGCGGTGATCGTGGGAGTGATCGTCGATCCGTTCTTGGTGTGGTCGGTGGGGTGGTGGTTGTCGGTGAGTGGTTGCGCCGGCTTGGTTCTGGTGAATCCACTGGTCGAGCGCGCACTCGGCGGCGGGCGCATCGCAGCGTTCGTCGCGCCGACGATCGGTGCACAAGTAGCGGTGCTGCCGGTGTCGGCGTCGGTGTTCGGCTGGCCCGATGCGATCGGACTCGTGACCAACATGGTGGCCGGACCCGTCGCCGGCTTGGTGATGCTGGCTGGTTTGCCGATCGTTCTCGCCGCGGCGCTGGTGCCCGATGGGGTGGGTCGAGTGCTTCTGCTCCCGATCGATCTCGGGGTGCGCGTGGTGGCTGTGGTCGCCGAACGTGGCGCACGCTCTGGATTACCGACCTGGCTCGACGTGACCGCACCGTTGTTGGTTCTGTCGCTCGTGGTGGCGCGCACACCCCGGACGCGCCTCACCCGTGTGGCAACCTTGACCCGTGGGACTGTTCCTGGTGCACGGATCCGATGAGATCCTCGTCAGCGAGCACGTGTCCGACCTCGCGCGCCAGTTGGTGGGTGAGAACGACCGCTCGTTGATGCTCGAAGAGTTCGGCGGCGACTACGTGATGAGCGGCGTCACCGAAGCAGCGCAGACCCCACCGTTCTTCACCGAACGGCGAGTGATCGTGGTTCGTCGCGACGGCGGCTTCTCGGCCGACGACATCGACGCGCTCGTCGCCTACGCCGGTGATGCCGCCGACTTCACCGACCTCGTCATCGAGTGGGGCTCGGGTCGAGTGTCGGAGCCACTCAAGAAAGCCATCAAGGCCGCGGGAGGACAGACCATCGACCCGTCACCGCCCACCAAGGCGCGCGAACGTCGCGCGTGGTGGGAGAGCCAGGTGGAGATGCGCGGTCTGCAGTTCGACGCCGCTGGCATGAACCTGGTGATCGAGTGGCTCGGTGAAGACGTGGCCCGGTTCGAGGGACTGGCCGAAACCCTCATGGCCACCTACGGCCCCAAGAAGATCACCGCCGACATGGTGAAGCCGTTCCTGGGTCAGCGTGGCGACGCCTTGCCGTGGGATCTGACCGATTCCATCGACAAGGGCAACGCAACCGAGGCTCTGCGCGCGGCCCGCCGCATGATGCAGGCCGGCGATCGACATCCGCTGCAGATCCTGGCTCAGTTGCACAACCACTACACGCGATTGGCCAAGCTCGACGATCGCGACATCGCCAGCCTCGCTGACGCCGAGTCGGCGCTCGGTATCAAGGGGTTTCCGGCCGAGAAGGCCTACAACACGTTCCGCACGATCGGGCACGACGGCGTGAGACGCGCTTTCGAATTGCTGTCGCGCGCCGACAGCGATCTGCGGGGCGGAACGGGATTGGAAGAAGACGTGGTGATGGACGTCTTGGTGGCGCGGCTCGCTCGGCTCGCGCCCGCGGTCAGCCGGCGGCGTTGACCTTCTTCATGAGACGGCTCTTACGACGGGCCGCAGCGTTCTTGTGAATGATGCCCTTGGCGGCAGCCATGTCGATGCGCTTCACGGCGAGGCGGACTTCTTCGGCATTCTTCTCCGAGCCAATGCTCGTGCGAGCCGACTTCATGCGCGTCTTCAACTCACTCTTGACAGCCTTGTTCCGCTCAGCGGCCTTGGCGTTGGTGCGGATGCGCTTCTTCTGACTCTTGATATTGGCCACGTGAACCTCGAAACCTTTGAAACAGCCCTGGCAGGGTACCAGCGTCCGGGGGCTCGTCCAACGCCCAACATCCCAGCGTAAAGGGGTCGCGGGTAGGATCGAGTCGTCCTCGTGCGTCTGCGCGCGACGATGGCCAACCCCTCATGGACCTCTCCCGCATCCGCAACTTCTCGATCATCGCCCACATCGACCACGGGAAGTCGACGCTCTCCGACCGCATCCTCGAGCTCACCAAGGCCGTGGACGCCCGTGAGATGCGCGAGCAATACCTCGACTCGATGGACCTCGAGCGCGAGCGCGGCATCACCATCAAGGCCCAGAACGTGCGCGTCGAGTGGAAGGGCCACACGATGCACCTCATCGACACGCCCGGCCACGTCGACTTCGGCTACGAGGTGAGCCGTTCGCTCGCCGCGTGCGAAGGCGTGATCCTGGTGGTGGACGCGGCCCAGGGCATCGAGGCTCAGACACTGGCCAACTGCTACCTCGCGTTGGAGAGTGACCTCGAGATCGTGGCCGCACTCAACAAGATCGACCTGCCGGCCGCCGATCCCGATCGCTACGCCAAGGAGATCGAGAACGTTCTCGGCATCAAGGCCGACGACATCCTGCGTATCTCGGCCAAGACCGGACAGGGAGTCGGTGAACTTCTCGATGCGGTGTGCGAGCGAATCCCGGCGCCCAAGGGCGATCCCGAGGCACCTTTGCAGGCCCTCATCTTCGACAGTCAGTACGACCAGTACCGCGGCGTGGTGTCGTCCATTCGGGTGATGAACGGTCGCATCAGCAGTGGTTCGCGGCTCACCTTCATGCAGACGAAGGCGCAGCACGAAGCAGTCGAGATCGGGGTGCGTCGCCCTGTCACCACGCCGGTGGCCGAACTCGGTCCGGGCGAAGTGGGCTACCTCATCGCTGGCATCAAGGACGTGGCCGAGGCCCGTTCGGGTGAGACGGTCACGCTGTCGAGCCGTCCGTCGGACACGCCGCTACCCGGATATCGCGATCCCAAGCCGATGGTGTTCTGCGGTCTGTACCCGATCGATGGCGACGAGTTCGAGAACCTGCGCGAGAGTCTGCAGAAGTTGAAGCTCAACGATGCGTCGATCACGTACGAACCGGAAACGTCGGGTGCTCTGGGTTTTGGTTTCCGTTGCGGATTTCTCGGCCTGTTGCACATGGAGATCGTGAAGGAACGTCTCGAGCGCGAGTTCGGCCTGGCGCTCATCGCCACCGCGCCGAGCGTCGAGTACCGCGTGACCAAGACCAACGGCGAGATGGTGAAGGTCGACAATCCGGCCGATCTGCCGCCGGCGCAGAACATCGAGTTCATCGAGGAGCCCTACTTCCGGGTGAGCATCATCACGCCCAAGGAGTACACCGGCACGCTCATGGAGTTGTGCCAGAGCCGTCGGGGCGACATGTCGAAACTCGAGTACCTCTCGCCCGAGCGCGTTGAACTGCACTACAAGATCCCGCTGGCCGAAGTGGTGGTCGACTTCTTCGACCAGATGAAGAGCCGTACGCAGGGCTACGCGAGTCTCGACTACGAACTCGATGGCTATCAGCAGAGCAGCCTGGCCAAGGTCGATCTCATGCTCAACGGCATCACGGCCGACGCGTTCTCCACCATCGTCCACCGCGACAAGGCGTTCGACTACGGACGCCGGATGTGCGAGAAGTTGAAAGAACTCATTCCGCGGCAGATGTTCGACGTACCGATCCAGGCCGCGATCGGCGGCAAGGTGATCGCGCGCGAGACCGTGAAGGCCAAGCGCAAGGACGTTCTTGCCAAGTGCTACGGCGGTGACATCACCCGTAAGCGCAAACTTCTGGAGAAGCAGAAGGAAGGCAAGAAGAAGATGAAGGCCATCGGTCGGGTGGAAGTGCCCGGCGACGTCTTCATCTCGGCGTTGAAACTCGACGACTGACATGAGCCGCGACTGACATGGCGTCGGCCGGAACGTTTCGTTCGCTCCGCACTCGTAACGCGCGCTTGTTCTTCGGCGGTCTGCTCGTCTCGAACGTGGGCAGCTGGATTCAGTCCACCGCGATGGCGATCCTCGTGTATCGCCTCACCGGTCGGGCCACCAGTCTCGGCTTGGTGGTGGCGTTCCAGTTCTTGCCCATACTCCTGTTGGGTGCGTGGGCCGGAGCGGTGGCCGATCGCTACGACAAGCGGGCCATGTGCCTGCTCACGCAGTGGCTGCTGGCCGCACAAGCAGTGGTACTCGCGGTGGTCGACTTCGCCGGCTGGGCGAACGTCGGAGTGGTGTACGCGTTGTCGTTGGTGCTCGGTCTCGTGAACGCGTTCGACAATCCGGCGCGACGCGCATTGGTGGCCGAACTCGTGGAGCCGGCCGATATCAGCAACGCGATGTCGCTCAACACTGCGACCATGACCGGCTCACGCATCTTCGGTCCGGCCTTGGCAGCAGCATTGGTGGGTCCGCTCGGAACCGCCTGGTGCTTCATGATCAACGCGCTGTCGTTCGCGGCGGTGATCGTGACCGTGACGCTCATCGATCCGGCCAAGTTGTTCCGCAGTCCACGCGCTCCACAAGGCGGCACGCCGGTTCGCGACTCGCTGCACTTCGTGGCCCGCGACCGCGAACTGCTGATCTTCCACGTGGTGCTCGTGATGGTGGCGACGTTCGCGTACAACTACCAGGTGTCGTTGCCGAAGTTGAGCGACATCCGCTGGGGCGACGAACGATGGTTCGGGTGGGTGCTCGCGGTCATCAGTGTGGGCAACGTGATCGGCTCGCTGTACACCGCGTCGCGCGAACGCGCGTCGGTGACGGTGTTCTTCGGCAGCGTCGGTTTGCTGAGCGTGGCCGGTCCGCTGGTGGCTTGGGCGCCCAGTGCGCCGGTGGCCTTCATCGCGGCGGTGCCGCTCGGTATCGGAGGTGCCGGGTTCATCTCCACGTTCAACGGGTTGGTTCAGCAGAAGTGCCCGCCCGAGATGCGTGGCCGCCTGCTCGCGCTGTCGGCGGTGGCGTTCCTGGGTTCCACTCCCATCGGCGGACCGATCACCGGCATCGTCGCCGACTGGGCTGGCCCCGAATGGTCGTTGGCGTACGGCAGTGTGATCGCGTTCGTGACCTTGATGGTCGCTCTGGTGGCCCTGAACTCAGGCCGAGCCGCCGTGGACACACGGATACCCTGACTCCGTGGCTGGAGCACCGAGCGCCGACGTGTTGCGAGTGATGACGTGGTCGTCGCTCGACCACGCGTCGCGCCGGGCCCTCGTCGACCGCGACATCAACAAGGCGATTTCGGCCGAGTTGCGCGACCAAATCGCTGGTCTGGTGGCTGACGTGCGTGAGCGCGGCGACGCGGCGGTGTGCGACGCACTGGCCACCTTCGACAAGGTGAACATCGACCCCGATGGCCTGCGGGTGTCGGACGACGAACGCGAGCAGGCGCGCCGTCACGTGGACGACGATGTTCGAGCAGCGATTCGCGACATGGTCGATCACATCCGTCGTTTCAACGACGAAGTACTCGCGCGCCATGGCAATTGGCAGTTCGAGTCCGATCCGGGTCTGGTGGTGGGAGAGCGGGTGTCACCCATCGCGTCGGCCGGTCTGTTCTGTCCGAGCGGAAAAGCCAGTTATCCGAGCGTTCTCGCCCAACTGGGTGGTCCGGCCACGGTGGCCGGTGTGCCGCTCGTGCAAGTGGTGGTGCCGCCGAAGCCCGGTACCAACGGAGCCGTCGATCCGGTGGTGTTGGCCGTGGCCGACGAACTCGGAATTCGCGACGTGTTCCGCGTGAACGGTCCGGCTGGTGTCGCCGCTCTGGCGTTCGGTACCGAATCGATCGAGCGAGTGGTGAAGGTGATGGGTCCGGGTTCGCTGCCGGTCACGGTGGCGCAATTGGAGATTCAGCGATGGGGCACGGCCACGCAGATGGCCCTCGGCCCCACCGAGAGTCTGGTGATCGCCGACGAGTCGGCCGACCCGCGTCGTTTGGCGGCCGATCTCATGATCGAAGCCGAACACGGAACCGATTCGTGCACCGTGCTCGTGACCACGAGTGAAGCGCTGGTGAGCGAGGTGCAAGCGCAACTCACCGAGCAGATCACGGCGTTGCCGGCCGAACGCGCGACCGCGGTGCGCGCCTCGCTCGGCACGAACGGCGGCTGCGTGATCGTGAGCGACCTCCTCGAAGCGACCCGCGTGGCCAACGAGTTCGCGCCCGAGCACCTGCAGTTGGTGGTGGCGACGGCACACGAGAACGAAGTGCTCGATCGGCTCACGCACGCCGGCGAAATCTTGATCGGACAAGACACACCGTTCTCGGCCGCCAACTTCCTGATCGGCTGTCCGGCGTCGTTGCCCACTAACGGGTTCGCCCGCGTGACCAGTGGTGTGACGGTCGAGGCGTTCTTGAAGCGCACGGCCGTGGCTCGCGCTGATGAGCGCGCGCTGCGTCGGCTCGCGCCGAGCATCGTCGCCCTGGCCGAGATCGAAGGTTTTCCGGCTCACGCCAACGCGTTGCGGTTGCGTTTTCCCGATCTCTCGTAGGCCAGGTGTGGCCCAGGTGGATTCGTCGGCGTTGCGCTGACACACTCGGCGCATGTCTCGCGCCGTCATGTGGTTCCGTCGCGACCTCCGGTTGGCCGACAACCAGGCGCTGTTGGCGGCTCTGGCCGATCACCGCGAGGTCGTTCCGTTGTTCGTGCTCGATCCGCACCTGATCGGACGCTCCGGTGACGTTCGGGTTGCGTTCATGGTGGATGCGTTGGCGTCACTCGACCAATCGATGAATCGGGCCTTGGTGTATCGCCACGGCGATCCGGCCGACGTGATTACGGCGCTCGTCGACGAAGTGGGCGCCGATGCGGTGTACGCCGCCCACGACTTCGCGCCGTACGGGCAGCGCCGTGATCGCGCCGTGGCCGAGAAGTTGGCGGCCAAGGGCAAGCGGCTCGTGCACGTGGGTTCGGCCTACGCCGTGGAGCCCGGTCGCGTGAACAAGGACGACGGTACGGCGTATTCGGTGTTCACTCCGTTCTCGAAGCGTTGGCTGGCCAACGGCTGGAACGGACCGATGGACGCGCCGCGGTCACCGAACTGGCTGGGCGCGCCGGAGGTTCCGTGTGAAGGTCCGCATCAACGACCCGATGTCGACTTGCCGTTGCCGCCGTCGACCGAATCCGGTGCGCACGAGCAGTGGGCCGAGTTCCGCGATCGCGGCCCTGAAGGCCTCGATGGATACAAGGAGCGCCGTAACGATCCGTCGGTGCCGGGGTCGAGCCGGATGTCGGCGGCGTTGCGTTGGGGCCTGGTGCATCCGCGTCAGTTGCTGCACGACCTCCACGACGGCGGCGATCACACGCACTATCGCAGCGAGTTGGCCTGGCGTGAGTTCTACGCCGACGTCTTGTTCCGTCATCCCGACACCGGATGGAAGAACCTCAACCGCAAGATGGATCGCATCGCCCTCGACAGCGGCGCCAAGGCCAAGGCCCGCTTCGCCGCGTGGTGCGAAGGCCGCACGGGATACCCGATCGTGGACGCCGGTATGCGCGAACTCACGAGCACCGGATGGATGCACAACCGCGTGCGCATGATCGTGGCCAGCTTCCTCGTGAAGGATCTGCACTTGCCGTGGCAGTGGGGCGCCAAGTTCTTCATGAAGTACTTGGTGGATGGCGATCTCGCGAGCAACTCTCACGGCTGGCAATGGACGGCCGGGACCGGCACTGATGCCGCGCCGTACTTCCGCGTGTTCAATCCGGTGCTCCAGGGTGAGCGGTACGACCCGACCGGCGACTACGTACGCCGGTTCGTGCCCGAACTGGCCGATCTGCCCACCGCGCAGATCCATGCGCCGTGGGCCAAGGGCAAGGGAATTCCGCTCGGTTACACCGAACCGATCGTCGATCACTCGGTGGAACGTGACGAAGCACTCGCCCGGTACAAGGCGGTCACCGAGGGCTAAACTTCGCCTGTCATGCTGGACGAACGCAAGACAGCGATTCTTCGGGCCGTCGTGCAGGAGTACATCGGCACCGGTCAACCGGTCGGCTCGTCGCACATCGCCACGGCACCGGGAATCAACGTCTCGTCGGCCACTGTTCGCAACGAGATGGCCGTGCTCGAACAAGAGGGTTACCTCGTCCAGCCCCACACCTCGGCCGGCCGTGTGCCCACCGACAAGGGGTATCGGTTCTTCGTCGATCACCTCACTCCGCACGGTCGTCTCGACGAGCTGAAGGTCGACCAGGTACGTCAGTTCTTCGACGGTGCGCACGGTCGCATGGAAGAACTCCTCGCTCGCACGTCTCACCTCGTGGCCGGCATGACCAACTACGCGTCGGTGGTGCTCGGACCGAGTGTCGAGCGGGCCGACGTTCGGTCGGCACAAGTGGTGGGCCTGGGGCCACGCTCGGCGCTGGCCGTGGTGGTGTTGGCCAGCGGAGCAGTGGAGAGTCAGTCGCTCGAGTTCGACTCCGAGGTGTCGGAGTCGCGTTTGATGTCGGCGTCGGCGCACCTCGCCAAGTCGTTGGTGGGCCGCCCGTTGACCGGAGCAGCGGTGTCGCCGTCGGGTGACGATGCCATTGACGCCATCTGCAACAAGGCGCTCACGGCGCTTTCGTCCACCTCCACTGACGATCCGGTGTTCTTGGGGGGCGTGTCGTCGATGGCGGCGGCGTTCGATGCGGTCGACGTGGTGCGTCAGGTGTTGCACACACTCGAGCAGCAGTACCTCGTGGTCACGTTGGTGCGTGACATTCTCGATCGCGGACTCTCGGTTGCGATCGGCGCCGAGCACGGTGTCGAGCCGTTGGCCAGTTGTTCGGTCGTCGTCGCTCCGGTGGTGGTGGACGGCCAGCAGATGGGAACCATCGGAGTCTTGGGCCCCACACGTATGGATTACCCGCAAGCGCTGGCCACCGTCGAAGTGGTGTCCGATCGTTTGGGTCGCCGTCTCGGCGAGGGCTGACATGAGCGACTACTACGAGTTGCTCGGCGTGTCGCGTGATGCGTCGCCCGACGAGATCAAGAAGGCGTATCGAACCAAGGCTCGCCAGTTGCACCCCGATGCGAATCCGGGCGACGCGTCGGCCGAGGAGAAGTTCAAACAAGTGGCCAAGGCGTACGAAGTGCTGTCCGATCCGGAGGCCCGCGCGCGCTACGACCGTTTCGGTGAGGCTGGTGTGGGTGGTGCCGGTGGTCAATCGGGCGATTTCTTCGCCGGCGGTGGGCTCGGCGACATCTTCGACGCGTTCTTCGGCGGCAATCCGTTCGGCGGTCAGCGCGGACCGTCGGGGCCGCCGCGCGGCCAGGACCTCGAAGTGGTGGCCGACATCGCGTTCGAACAAGCGGTGTTCGGCGCCACGCTTCCCGTGAACGTGCGCACGGCGCTCGCGTGCGACGACTGTGAAGGCACCGGTGCCGGTGCCGGAACCAAACCGGTGACGTGCTCGGAGTGCAATGGTGCCGGTCAAGTGCAGCGCATTCGCCAGAGCCTGCTCGGCCAGATGATCAGCACACAGGCGTGTCAGCGCTGCCAAGGTGTGGGTCAAGTGGTGGCCACGCCGTGCACCGCCTGTCAGGGTCAGGGCCGTGTGGTCACCGACAAGACGTATCAAGTCGATGTTCCGGCTGGCGTCGACACCGGTTCGACGTTACGGCTCACGGGTCGCGGTGCGGTCGGCCCTCGTGGTGGCTCGGCGGGCGATCTGTACGTGCACCTGCGCGTTGCGCCACACGATCGCTACGAGCGTGACGGTGTCGACGTGGTGACCGAACTCGAGATCTCGTTCGCTCAAGCAGCACTCGGCACGACGATCGAACTGGAAACACTCGATGGTGCCGAGACCCTGCCGATTCCTCCGGGAACCCAGCCGGGTCGGGTGTTCACCTTGCGCGGTCGCGGGGTTCCGCGTTTGCAGGGTCGTGGACGCGGCGACTTGCGGGTGGTGGTGCGGGTGGTGGTTCCCACCAAGCTCACCGATGCCGAGTCGGCGCTGTTGCGCGATCTGGCCAAGATGCGCGGCGAAGACGTTGCACCGGCCGAGCAGGGCTTCTTCTCGCGCATCAAGTCGGCGTTCTCGTGAACGATCGCCGTCGCGCGTCCGCGCACGTATTCGTCGACGATCTCGATGTGCCCGTACTCCAGTCGGATGACGCTCATCACTTGACGCGGGTGCTCCGTCTGCGCGACGGCGAGCGCGTCACGGCGAGCGACGGGCGGGGTCGTTGGCGCAACTGTCGATTCGACGGATCGGGGCTCGTGGCCGATGACGAGATCGAGTCGGAAGCATCACGTGATGTCGTCGTGCTGTTCGCGTTGAGCAAAGGCGACAAGCCCGAGACCGCCGTGCAGAAACTCACCGAGTTGGGAGTCTCGCGCATCGTGCCGTTCGTGGCCGAACGTTCGGTGGTGAAGTGGGACGACGGTAAGTCGCAGCGCAACGTCGAGCGACTGCGCAAGGTGGCGCGCGAAGCGGCGATGCAGAGTCGTCAGGTGCGGCTACCCGTCATCGATGACGTACGGCCGTCGCTCGCGGCGGCGATCGCCTCGGTGGGAGATGTCGTCGTGGCCGAACCCGGTGGCGCGGCGCTCGATGCGTCGGTGACCGCGATCGCGGTGGGTCCGGAGGGCGGTTTCACGCCAGCAGAACTCGAGGGTCGGCGAACGGTGTCGTTGCCCGGTGGTGTGCTGCGCGCCGAGACCGCGGCGGTGGTCGCCGGGGCGCTCCTGGTCGATCGCCACACCCGCTGACCCGACCACGGAGAGTGGTCGTCGCCCACCTAGGGTGTCCGAATGGCGAGGAAAATGGGGTCACGCACGGCGTCGGAGATCGACGCCGCCGATGCCGACGACCTCGAGTACGGCCGCCGCGTGGGGGAGCGTCTGCGCGCGATCCGTCAGCAGAAGAAGCTCTCGCTCAACGACGTGGAAGACGTGTCGGAGGGTGAGTTCAAGGCTTCGGTGGTGGGTGCGTACGAGCGCGGTGAACGCGCGATCTCGTTGCCGCGACTGCAGCGTTTGGCCGCGTTGTATGCGGTGCCGGTGGGGCAGTTGCTGCCGTTCGACCAATCGGCTCCGGGAGTCGACCCCGATTCGGTGGCCAGCCGCCCGCAGAAATTGGCGATCGACTTGGTGCGTCTCGGCGAGTTGAAGACGCCGGCCGCCAAGATGCTGCATCGGTTCTTCACGATGATCCAGGTGCAGCGCGGCGACTTCAACGGCAAGGTGCTCACGGTGCGTGCGCACGATGTGCGGGCCATCGCGGCCATGCTCGACGTTCCGCTCGAAGACGTGACCGCGCGGCTCGATCACCTCGGTTTGATCTTCCGCCCGTGACCGCCGCTGCCATGTCCGAATTCGGCGTGTACGTGCACGTGCCGTTCTGTCGTCATCGATGCGACTACTGCGCGTTCGCCACGTTCACCGATCGAGATCACTTGATGGAGCGCTACTCAATGGCGCTGTGCACCGAAGTGGCGCGGGCCGTCGAGGCTGGGATGCCGACGGCGACATCGATCTTCGTGGGTGGCGGAACGCCCACACGGCTCGCTCCCGATCTGCTGGCTTCGGTGATCGCTTCCATCCCTCGCGCCGCCGACGCCGAGGTCACCGTCGAGTGCAATCCGGACGACATCACGGCCAAGTTGCTGAGTGTGTATCGCTCGGCTGGTGTGAATCGTCTGAGTTTTGGCGTGCAGTCGATGGTGAGCCACGTCCTGTTGTCGTTGGGGCGGACTCACGATCCTGCCAACGTTGAGCGAGCCGTCGCGCTGGCTCGTGCCGCCGGTTTCGACTCGTTCAACCTCGACATCATCTACGGCGCGCACGGCGAGACCGTTGCCGATTGGCGTGCGACTGTCGAGCGCGTGATCGCTCTCGACCTGCCTCACGTATCGGCGTACGGGCTCACCGTGGAAGCGGGGACTCCGTTGGCCGATCGGCCCGAGCAGTATCCCGACGACGACGTACAAGCAGAGATGTACGAAGTGGTCGACGACTTGCTGACCGCGGCCGGTTTGGTCAACTACGAGGTGTCGAACTGGTCGCGTTCGGGTCACGAGTGCGAGCACAATCGTCTCTACTGGAAGCAGGGCGACTACATCGGCTTCGGGTCGGCTTCGCACTCGCACCGGAGCGGTCGCCGCTGGTGGAACGTGCGCACGCCCGATCGTTTCTGCGATCTGATCGAGGCTGGCAAGTCGGCTGAGTCGTCGTTCGAGTTGTTGGACGACGAACAACGGCGAATCGAAGGACTGCAGTTGGCGATTCGCATGCGCGAAGGAGTACCGGTCGGGTCGTTTTCCGAGCACGATCTCGCGGTTCTCGACGGCCTCGTTGCGCCGGCTGGTGACCGCCTGGTTCTCACCCGACGTGGGCGGCTCATGGCCAACGAAGTGTCGCTGCGTCTGCGCTGACCAGGGGTGGGTCGCCCCGCCGCGGGGCGGTAGGGTAGGGGCGCATTCAGGGCGTGTAGCTCAGTTGGTTAGAGCGCCACCATGACACGGTGGAGGTCCCGGGTTCGAGTCCCGTCACGCCCACCATTGAATCCCCTGCACAGCGGGCATTTCGCCTCCGCTGAGCAGTTGCCGCCTGAGCTCCGTGCCACAAGGCGTGCCATACGCCGTGGCACGCGCTTCCAAGTCGATGTGTGCATACATGGGTCTACGTTCGGCCACGTGCAGGGAAGCGTGAGGCGGAGTCGGAACCGGTGGCAAGCCCGCTTCTCGGTGAAGGACACCCACAACGGCAAGTGGCGTCAGGTCACCAAGGTCCTCGACACGCGCCGTGAAGCCGAACTATGGCTGCGCCAATCGACGAGCGAGTACGGACTTCACGCCCGAGGCGCACTCGGCGTCACCGTGGCCGAGTTCCTTGACGAATGGTTCGACTTCGCGAGCCACGACTGGTCGCCCCCCACGCGCCGCGAGACCACCTACGTGATCAAGCGACTGAAAGCCGACTTCCCGAACAAGCCGCTGGCGAAACTCGCAACCCGAGACATCGACCGATGGGTCACCTCGATGCGGCACAACGGACTGAAGCCCGCGACGATCGACCGCAAGTTCCGCATTCTCAAGGCCGCCTTGAAGCAGGCGGTCCGCTGGGAGTACCTGGTGGCCAGCCCCGCGGTCAACGTAACGATTCCGAGGCATTCGCGGACCCGGGTACAGGCTCCGAGCCATGACGAACTCTCCACGCTGCTGGAGGCTTCGATGGAGTACAGCCACGAGTTCGGAATGTTCATTCGGCTTTCGGCGGCCACAGGCGCTCGACGCGGCGAGATCTGTGCCCTGCGGTGGAGCGACGTCGACTTCGACGGATCGACCATTCGGATTGCCCGAGCGGTCGTTCACGGTGACGACGGGTCGCCGGTGGTGAAGTCCACCAAGACCGGGAACACCCGAACAGTGACCCTCGATCCAGGCACCGTGGGCCTCCTTCGTGCGTACAGGACCGAACGGGCCGAACAGGCGCTCGGCATCGGGGTTCGCATCGAGGATGGGTTCATCTTCAGTCACGAAGCCGACAGCAGCGCCCCCATTCGCCCCGACTACGTGACGATGACATTCGGTCGAGTGCGCGAGGAGCAAGGGCTCAGGCACGTACGCCTTCACGATCTACGTCACCATCACGCCACGGCTCTCCTGAACGCTGGTGTCGACCTCGCGACAGTTGCCGGTCGACTCGGTCATGCCGATGGCGGTCGTACGACTCTTACGATTTACGCACACTTCATGCAGCCCGCCGATCGGGTTGCCGCTGACATCATCGGCGCGGTCTTGCAGCGATCGACAGTGACGAATCCGCCAGATCGCCGGATTTCCTGATGCCCACGTGGCTCAGGGCACAAACACCTGGCATCGGAGCTGAAATGGGCGCGGGGTCGAGAGCCGTGCCTCCGCATTGGCCTGGTGTGTTCGTTTCGGGTTGCTGGGTTGTGATGGCTCCACTGCCAGTTGGCAGGCGGCGTGCTCTGCGGCGCCACGCTGATCGCTGTGGGGGTCACGAGTAGAGGCTCTCGACACTTTGGGCCTCCCCTGGGAGGATTTTCGAGTGCACTAGGTGGCAACATTTTCCTGAATGGGCGTCGCGTCTCCCTCCCCCGGTGAGTCCCTCATGGACTTGTTCCCCGAACTGGCCGCGGAATGGCACCCAGTCAAGAACGGCGACCTCGTGCCGAGCCAGGTCAAGCCATATTCGACGAAGAAGGTCTGGTGGAGATGCGCAAGAAGCCCCGACCATGAGTGGGAAGCTGTGGTCGGGAACAGGTCCCAAGGTCGGGGTTGCCCTTTCTGCGGAGGCAAGCAGGTCCTTGTCGGGTTCAATGATCTCGCCACGGTTCGCCCAGACCTTGCGGCCGAATGGCACCCGACTCTCAACGGGACTCTGACCCCGAGTGATGTCACCGTCGGTGCCGGTACCCGTGTCTGGTGGAGGTGTCCCGTTGGGCCCGACCATGAATGGCAGACAACTGTCGCGGCCAGGTCGTCCTACGTTAGAGGTCGTGGGTGTGCGATTTGTGCCGGACGGAAAGTTGTTCCGTCAACATGCCTAGAAAGCCTCTTCCCAGACGTTGCAGTTGAGTGGCATCCAATGAAGAACGGCGAACTAACTCCAGCGAATGTGTCTCCATTTGTCACGAAGCGAGTTTGGTGGCGGTGCGCTCAAGGTCACGAGTGGACTGCACAGATTCAAAGCCGAACGAGGCAGGGCACGGGGTGCCCGCAATGTGCAGGCAGAGTTGCAATTCCTGGTGAGACTGACTTGGCCACTTTGCATCCGGCGATCGCGGCTGAATGGCACCCTCTAAAGAACGATGGTCTCCGCCCGAACGACGTGCGACCAGGCTCGAACCGGTCCGTCTGGTGGCAATGCACGGAGGGTCACGAGTGGCGAACTTCGGTTGTTAATCGAGTGGGGCTTCTTTCCAGTTGCCCTTATTGCGCTGGGCAAAGAGCTATTCCTGGAATCAATGACCTGGCGACGACACACCCGGACGTTGCCGCGGAATGGCACCCGACAAAGAACGGTGAATTGTTGCCCCGCGATGTCATGGGTGGTACTTCTCGCTTGATCTGGTGGTGCTGTTCGCTTGGGCACGATTGGCCTGCGCCTCCGTACAACCGGGTAGGGCTGAACTCGGGTTGTCCGGTGTGCGCAAACAAGACGGTACTGCCCGGCTTCAATGATCTTGAGACAACGAACCCATCGCTCGCCGGGGAATGGCACCCAACGAAGAACAAAGGCGTCTCACCAAGCGATGTGACGGCTGGAAGCGGGAAAAAGTATTGGTGGCGCTGTGTGGAAGGACACGAGTGGTCTTCGACTGTCGCGAACCGCTCGTGGGGGCAGGGGTGCCCGACCTGTGCGCAGACTGGTTTCAATCCCGGCAGAGAGGGGTGGCTCTACTTCCTGCAGCACCCAGAGTGGGACATGTACCAGGTCGGAATCTCAAACGTCATCGAAGACCGACTTGCGCGGCATCAGAAAAGCGGGTGGGAAATCATCGAGGTACGAGGGCCTCTCCCGGGAGACCACATCGCTCGACTTGAACGCGCGGCTTTGAAGGTTTTGCGATCCAGAGGTGCAGATTTGGGTAAGCGAGGTCGCACTGGAGGTTTTGATGGCTACACCGAGTCATGGCCACGTAAGTCTCTTGAAGTGTCAAGCATCAGGGAGTTGCTCGGTTGGATCCACGAGTTAACTGACTGATCCCTGACTCCCTGCGGGACGTCTTGCTGCAGATGTGTGCATACACAGGAGTATCTTGTCCATAGTTCCAACTCGTCGAGGGCCGGTTCTACAGTCCTCACCACACGACGAGTGGACGAAGTCGTGGAGGCGCTTCGACCAGGGACGGTGAAACCAACACCGCTCAAGGAGAAAGCCTCATGCGTCGTACCAAGACGATTCGATATCCCCACCTAGCGACTGCGCTCGCACTCGACAGCCGACACCGCTATGTCATCGGCGCCCTCGCCTCGATCGCGCCGAACCGCCTAGGAATGATCGTTTCGGGTCGCGTCGAACCTCGACCCGGTGAGATGGAACGCCTCGCAATGGTGCTTGGAAGCACCGTTGAGCACCTGTTTCGCAACGGGTGATCCCTATGTCCCAAGCAACTTCAACAAGAGGGCAAACCGACCAACCAATCGATTCAAGGACGGCCGACGTCACCAAAGCCACGCTCGATTATCGAGCGATCGCTCTCGACTACCTCGACAAAGGGTGGAATCCTTTACCGCTTCCAGTCCGGGTGAAAGAACCCCCGCCCAAAGGATTCACAGGGGAATCGGGTCGATCGGTATCGGTCGTCGACATCAACACATGGACGGAACAAGGTCGGTGGGGGAATGTCGCGATCCGCGTCCCCGGTGATGTGATCGGAATCGATGTCGACCACTACGGTGCGAAGGCCGGCGACGACCATCTCGTTGCAGCCGAACGACAACTCGGCCCGCTTCCCGCGACGTATGCCTCTACGTCACGGCCCGGTACAAAGTCGGGGATCTACTTCTACCGTGTGCCAATTGGCAGCAAGTGGAACGACAAACCGTTCCCTGATGTTGACGTGATTCAACACGGTCATCGTTACGCCGTCGTTGCCCCGTCGATCCACCCGACCGGGAACCCGTATCGCTGGTACGACCCGACCGGTGAAGAGATCGACACGCCACCGGCCGTCGACGATCTGACCGAACTCCCGTGGTCTTGGATCGAACACCTGCGCGCCAGCAGCACCGCGACGACACCGCCAATCGCTCAACTCCGACCGTCGACAACAAGGACGATGGACGAACGCCATCCGGCGGTGAAGCGCGTGGTCGAAGAGTGGCATGCCACCAAGCACGGTGGCCGCCACGATGCCCTGAATCATGCTGTACTCGCGCTCACACGCCTGGACTCACAGGGCTACCCCGGTGCTGTCACCGCCCGACACGACGTAGCAACCGACTTCTACAACCTTGTCACCAGCGACGGCACTCGAACCGAAGACCAAGCCCGCGCGGAAGTACAACGATCCGTCGATGGTGCCAAAGAGGTCGTGATGACAACAGCCTCCACGATCCCGTCGTACGAACCGTCCGACCCCGTTGTGTTCGACTGGGCGACTGGCGAGATCATCACACGACCCGTCACCTCGGCGTCGGGGGCCGACAACACTCTCGCTCTTCCCGAAGAGTTCTTTGACGCTCGGCCGATCCACGCTCACGTTCGTGATGCGGCCCGGTCGCGACGAGTGTCGCCGACAGCCGCTTTTGTGCATCTGCTCGCGCGCATCGCTGCAGCGACCCCACCGTCGTACTGTGTCCCCCCGTTTGTCGGATCGACGGCACCGCTCACGCTGTATGTCGCCCAAGTATCAATGAGCGGACAAGGTAAGTCGTCCGCCGTACGACTTGTCGATGACCTTCTTCCAGGTTTGGACCGGCCCGTCCCGCTTGGATCGGGGGAAGGGTTCGCCGAGTCCTACTTCGGCGACGTCAAGGAGAACGAAGACGGCAAAGCGGTCACCAAGAAGCGTCAGATCAGATACGGCATGGCGTTTGAACTCGACGAGGGTTCCGCGCTTGCCGACCTCGCCGCGAGAAGTGGATCGACGATCCTTCCCGTCCTACGTACCGCCTGGTCAGGATCAACACTTGGAAATACCAACGCGAGTGCCGACAAGCGCCGACAGCTCCCCGCAGGAAACTACGCCGCCGGACTCACGCTGCTCTTCCAACCGACGAACGCTCGGCCCCTGTTCGATGACGTTGGCGGCGGCCTGCCGCAACGCTTCCTTTTTGTGCGGGCCGGAGACCCCAACAACCCGACTTCCGACACCAAGCCCGACTTCCCGGGCCCGATCAACTGGCAGCCCCTCCCCATCATCGCGATCGAGCAC
>VERK01000358.1 GCA_018882725.1 Actinomycetota bacterium
CTCAAGGAGAGCGGTGTGCCGGTGGTGGTGGGTCTGCGCGAGGGATCCTCGTCGGCGGCCAAAGCCGAGGCGGCTGGTCTCGCGGTGAAGTCGATCGCTGATGCGGCCAAGTGGGCCGACGTGATCATGCTCACCATGCCCGACACCGAGCAGAAGGCCACGTACGACGCGCACATCAAGCGCTACATGAAGGCCGGCAAGGCTCTCGCGTTCGCGCACGGCTTCAACATCCGCTTCAAGCGCATTCGTCCGCCCAAGGGTGTCGACGTGATCATGATCGCGCCGAAGGGTCCGGGTCACCTCGTGCGTCGTACCTACACCGAGGGCGGCGGTGTTCCGTGCCTCATCGCCGTCGAGCAGGATGCAACGGGCAACGCCAAGAACGTCGCGCTGTCGTACGCGTCGGCCATCGGTGGCGGCCGCGCCGGCATCATCGAGACGTCGTTCGCCGAAGAGACCGAGACCGACTTGTTCGGTGAGCAAGTGGTTCTGTGCGGCGGCCTCACGTCGCTCGTGCAGGCCGGTTTCGAGACGCTCGTCGAGGCGGGTTACCAGCCCGAGATGGCGTACTTCGAGTGCTTGCACGAAGTGAAGCTCATCGTCGACCTCATGTACGAAGAGGGCATCGCGGGTATGCGCTACAGCATCAGCGACACCGCCGAGTACGGCGACGTCACCCGCGGACCGCGCGTGGTCACGCCGGCCACCAAGAAGACGATGCAGAAGATCCTGAAGGAGATCCAGTCGGGCAAGTTCGCCAAGGAGTGGATCGCCGAGAGCGAGAGCGGCCGGGCCAAGTTCAACGAACTGCGCAAGGCCGGCCAGGAGCACCAGATCGAGGCCGTGGGCAAGAACCTGCGCTCGATGATGCCCTGGATCTCGGCCGGCAAGCAGAAGGTCGCCGAGGCTTCGGGCGGCTGAGTCCGAAGCCGATCAGTCCAGAAAATCTAATTCCGACTTGGAAGGTCGGGAATTGGTGGCTATCGTGCCCTCCTCGTCGGATCGACCAGGAGGGCACAGC
>VERK01000020.1 GCA_018882725.1 Actinomycetota bacterium
ACGCATCTGCGGGGGAGATCGCCGTCGACCGCGATCGGATCGGCTACGTGTTCCAGGACGCGACCTTGTTGCCGTGGCGCACGGTCCGCCGCAACGTCGAACTGCTGGCCGAACTCCACGGCATCGACAAGGCCGAGCGGGCCGCCCTGGCGCAGACCGCCATCGATCTGGTGGGTCTGCAGGGCTTCGAGAACCACTTCCCGCGGTCGCTGTCGGGCGGAATGCGCATGCGCGCGTCGTTGGCGCGAACGCTCACCTTGAAGCCGCCGGTCTTCTTGTTCGACGAGCCGTTCGGCGCGGTCGACGAGATCACCCGCGAACGACTCAACGAAGAAACGCTCCGCCTGTTCGAGCAGGAGCGCTTCGCCGGCCTCTTCATCACGCACTCCATCAGCGAGGCGGTGTTCCTGTCGACGAAGGTCTATGTCATGTCTTCTCGTCCGGGACGGTTGGTGGCTTCGTTCGACGTCCCCTTCGAGTACCCACGTCGACCCGAAATCCGTTTCGACGCCCGATTCGCCGAACTCTGTGGCCAGGTCAGCCTGGCCCTGCGAGGAGCGCACTCATGAGCGACCCCACCACTTTCGACCCGGTCGAAGCGATCATCGCCGATGCCGGTCAGATGCCCGAGGCCAAGCGGTCACGCGGTTCGACCTTCGCCGCTGTGGTCCTGCCGCCCCTCACCATCGGAGTCGCCATCGTCGGGCTCTGGTACTTCATCAGTTACGTGCTCCTCGATCCGAAGAGGCGCTTCCTTCTCCAGCCACCGCATGAAGTCTGGAACGTCGGCTTCGCCGATTGGGACAACTTCTCCACGATGCTCGAAGGAATGTGGTCGAGCACCAAGGTCGCGTTCTGGGGACTTCTCATCGCGATCCTGCTCGGTTTCGTCCTGGCCATCGTCATGAGTCAGGCCAAGGTCGTCGAACGCGCGATCTTCCCGTACGCGGTGGTGCTGCAGGCCATTCCGATTCTGGCCATCGTTCCGCTCATCGGCTTCTGGTTCGGATACGGCTTCTCGTCGCGAGTACTGGTGTGCGTGATCATCGCGCTGTTCCCGATCGTCGTGAACACGTTGTTCGGGCTGCTATCGGCCGAACAGGGGATGCACGACCTCTTCACGTTGCACAAGGCGAACCGTCTCACGCGATTGCGGCGCCTCATGTTCCCGGCGGCTCTGCCGGCGGTGTTCGCTGGTCTGCGCATCTCGGCTGGTTTGTCGGTGATCGGCGCGATCGTCGGTGACTTCTTCTTCGGTCAGGGCGAAGTCGGAATCGGCCAGCTGCTCAAGCGCTACGCGAACCGCCTCGAGGGCGAGCAGTTGTTCGCGTCGGTGATCTTGTCGAGTGCTCTCGGTGTGTCGGTCTTCTTGTTCTTCGGATGGCTCTCGGGTCGGCTGATCGGCAAGTGGGCCGGCGAATCACGCGGTAGCTGACGGAATCTCCGGGCTCATCTGGTACGCCAGATCGGTGCGCTGGCGCCACAGGGCCGGGATGATGTCGCGGTACGCGTGAATGATTCCGCGGTACGGCGCCGGGAGATCGTGTCCGATCAGACGGTGGAGTCGGGGCAGGTTGTGGTACGGCACCGACGGGAACATGTGGTGCTCGAGGTGGTAGTTCATGTTCAGATACAGGAACCGCAGGACCGGATTCATGTACACGGTTCGCGTGTTGAGTCGGTGGTCGAGAACGTCCTCGGCTAGTCCGGCGTGTTGAGTCGTACCGAAAACCACCAGCAGCCAACGTCCGTACAACGACGGTAGTCCCACCAACATGAGCGGCAGGAGGCTCGTCGTGACGACGCTGATGGCGGCCGTGACGATCCAGATCGCGGCGTGCGTGCGGCCCCAGAAGATGGCTCGCGCGGCTTCGCGGGGCGGCACGTAGTCGGCCTCGGCCGCTGTCAACTTGCCGACGACGTTGGCGGCGTACTTCTTGAACTCGGCCCACGTGCTGAGGATGCCGAACATGTCGGCCACGATCTTCCAGAAACGAACCGGTCGCTGGTAGGCGATCTCGGGATCGCGACCCACGATGATCGTGTCGGCGTGGTGTCGATGGTGGCTCCAGCGCCACGACACCGGCTCGCGAACGTCCATGAACGATGCGATCTGATACACGACGTCGTTGGCCCATCTGGAGCGGAAGGCAGTGCGGTGTCCGCATTCGTGCCAACGGGCGTCGGATGCCGAGCCGTACAGGGTTCCGTACACGAAGGCGGCCGGAAGCGTCCACCACGACAACCAGGTGACGACGAGCCACCATCCGGCGGCGACGGTCAGGGCCAACCACAAGATCGTGTGGAAGGTGGCCGGATTGTTTCGACGCGTCATGATCGCGAGAAGTTCGTCGCGCTCGACCGGCGACTTGTACCACGTGGCTCCGGCCAGACCGCTCTGAGCCGCGCGGTCGTTCTCGGGTCCGGTCAGTGAATAGTCACGCGCCACGAGCGAAGTGTAAACGCAGACGATCAATGGTCTCGATCGCGCCGTCGATCATCGTGCTCAGATCGCCCCCGTCGACGAGCGCGAGGCCGAGACTGTCGGGCGTGAACTCGGCGGCGAGCGACGCGAGGCGAGGGGCCAGAGACTCAGGCGTGCCGGCGATCGACCAGCGGTCTTCCGGAGTGGTGAAGCGCACCGATTGGTAGAGCGCAATGGCGATCGGTCGAGCCGAACGAGCCAGTTCGATCACACGACCGATGTCGTGGTGCTCGAATCCCGACAAGAAGACCCCGTCGGCCTCGCGGGAGGCCAGGCGATTCAACTGTTCTCCGCGCGCACCGACGAATTGTGGAATCGATCGTGGTGGCGCGGCGTGAGCGGGTGGCGTGTAGCCCGCATCCGATTGGCCGCGCATGACTGCGGCGGCCGTGCGGAGTGCATCTCGCACGACGCCGACCGGACGTTCGGTCGACAGCCCGAACGGTTCGAGTGATTCGTGGCCACCGACACCCCAGCCCAACGTGAGTCGGCCGTGACTCAATTCGTCGACGGTCATGGCGGTCGACGCCACCGCACCGGGATGACGCAACAGCGGTGAGGTGATGCCGATTCCGAAGCGAATCGTCGAGGTCAGCGGCGCGGCGGCCGCGAACAACGCGAGTGGTTCACGAGACACGCCCTCGTCGGCGATCCAGACCTCGTCGACACCGGCGCCGTCGAGGCGGCGAATCGATTCGACGATCTGCTCGGCCGGTGCCACCGGGTAGATCCATACGCCGTACCTCACTCGCGCAGTCTTTCACGAGGGACCGAGTCGGGACGGGGAGCGTGTCAGAATGAGATCGTGAGCGACCACCTGATCCGCAACGTGGTGGACGCCAGCGGTCGGACCATCGACGTGCACCTATCGGACGGTCGTATCGCTGCCGTCGGAGCGAATCTCTCGGTCGAGTCCTCGGTCGCCGCCGATGCGTTCGACGGACGTGGGTGGATCGTTCTGCCGGCGCTCGCCGAACCGCACGCTCACCTCGACAAGGCACTCACGGCGCACAAGGTTCCGAATCCGAAGGGCGACCTGATGGGCGCCATCGAGGCCTGGATCGGAGCGGCCGAACGCGGTGTGTTCGGACTCGAAGAAATGACCGAACGCGCCGTCGCGGCCCTCACCAAGTTGGTGGCTTCCGGCGTCACGTTGGTGCGTACGCACGTGAACGTGGGGGAGTCCGACTCCGACCTCATGCATCTGCGAGCGATCCACGCGGCCCGGCGGGCCATGGAGCATCTGGTCGACGTGCAGATCGTCGCGCTCATGCACTCTCCGCTCAGTGGAGCCGAGGGTGCGGGAAATCGAAAGGCCTTGGCGGCTGCCCTCGAGTTCGGCGTCGATCTCGTGGGTGGTTGTCCGCATCTCGAGGCCGACGGTCCCGGAATGATCGACGTTGCACTCTCAGCCGCGGCTGAAGCGGGTATCGGCGTCGATCTACACGTGGACGAAACGCTCGACCCGAACATGTTGACTCTGCGCGATCTTGCCACCGCGGTAATCGATCGCGGATTCGCGAGCCCGGTTGCGGCCAGCCACTGTGTGAGTTTGTCGATGCAGCCCGTCGACGTGCAGCGCGAGGTGGCGATGCGTGTGGCCGAAGCCGGAGTGGCGATCGTCCCGCTGCCGCAGACGAATCTCTTCTTGCAAGGTTGGGACCATCACACGGCGATGCCCCGCGGCATCACGCCCATCGACGTTCTGCGCGAGGCGGGGGTCGTCGTGGCCGCTGGTGGCGACAACGTGCAAGATCCGTTCAATCCCGTCGGGCGGTCCGATCCGCTCGAGACCGCGTCTCTTCTCGTGATGGCCGCCCACCAGATGCCGGAGGTGGCGTACGAGATGGTCAGCAACGACGTCCGACGAGTGCTCGGTCGTGCGTCCGTCGACATCGCGCCCGGCGCCCCGGCCGATCTGCTCCTGGTGCGTTCACGTTCGATTCGCGAGGCAATCGCCGACGCGCCGGTCGATCGTCGTGTGTATCGCGCGGGCCGACTGGTCTCGGTGACGACCTCCACTCACTGGATGGACCAACGGCCCTAGAGGGTCGGGGTGCGACTGGTACTCTCGAAGCAGTTGGGAGGTCTCGTGAAGGTCGGTGCATTCTTCTTCGGTGGAGTCGAGATGGACGATGCGGGTGGTGGCCCGCCGCATCCGATGGACCGTCGGTATTCCAATGAGCACATGTGGAAGGCGACGCTCGACTACGTGAACTCGGCCATCGAAGCCGATCGCCTCGGGTTCGAGTCGTTCTGGACCACCGAGCACCACTTCCAATACGAGGGCTACGAGGTCATTCCCAACGGACTGCTCATCTCGACCTGGATCGCGGCTCAGACCAAGCGCATCAAATTGGGTGCGATGTTCAACGTGGTTCCGCAGTGGAACCCGATGCGGTTGGCCGAAGACTTCGCCACGCTGCACAACTTGTCGGGTGGTCGCGGCGTGCTCGGCGTGGGCCGTGGCACCGTGCCGCGCGAGGTACTGCACCTCAACGACAAGGGTGTGTCGATCGGGTCGCACGACAACCCCGAGAAGTCGGCCGACGACGACTTGAACCGCGAGGTGTTCGAGGAGTCGATGGAGATCGTCCGTCGCTCGCTCACGCAGGAGACCTTCAGCTTCTCGGGTAAGCACTTCCAGATTCCGTTACCGGGTATTCCCGACCGTGGCAGCACCGTTCAGGACCTCACTTTGGTGCCGCGCCCGCTGTATCCGTTCGAGATCTGGCAGGCGGTCACGAGTCCGCCCACGCTCGACTACGTGGCCAAGGTCGGGCATTCGGCCGTGTTCTGGAACCAGCACTATTCGTTCATCAAGCGGTTCTGGGACGCGTATGGCGAGAAGTACGCGGCCGCTCACGACGGCGCCACACTGGCACCCAGCGCCAATCGCATGCTCGTCATCTCGATTCGGATCGAGGATTCGTACGAGAAGGCGTGGCAGAGCGCTACGCCCGGGCACGACGAGTTCTGGAAGTTCCTCGGACCGTACGGTTGGAGTCGCGGCTACATGGGCGAAGATGGCAAGCCAGCCAAGCCCGGTCTCATTCCCACGCTTCAGGAGTCGGTCGACAACAAGACGATCCTGCTCGGGACTCCCGAGCAGGTTGCCGAGGGTGTGCAGTTCTACAAGGACCTGATCGGCCTCGACTACATCACGATCTTCCCGCACATGCTCGGAGACTCGTACAAGAAGGCCGACGAGCAGATGGCGCGGTTCATGCACGAGGTCATGCCGCTGGTCAAGTGACCAGTCAGCGACTCGGAACGTGACCGACTCCGATCTCATCGCGCGGTTCCGTCCGTCTGATCCGGAGTTCATCGCCGATCCGTATCCGGCCTTGTCGGAGATTCGCGAATCGACACCGATCTTTCGCAATCCGGCCACCGGACAGTGGACCGTGACTCGCTTCGCCGATGTCCACGAAACATTGCGCGACAAACGCCTCGGGCGGAGCTACTCGCACCTGTATTCGCACGCCGAAGTCGGGCGATCCGAACCCGACTCGCGCTGGTCGGCTTTTCATCAGCACGAGCGGTGGTCGCTCCTGTGTCTCGAGCCACCCGATCACACTCGTATCCGACGCTTGGTGGCCAAGGTCTTCACCCCTCGCGCGGTGGCGGCCTTGCGACCAGCGATCGAATCGCTGTCGGCCGAGATCTTCGATCAATGCGTCGAGACTTCCGACTTCGATCTCATCACCGACTACGCCCAGCCGTACTCGGTTGCGGTCATCTGCTCGATGCTCGGAGTTCCTCGTTCCGACACCCGCGCACTCCTCGATTGGTCGCACGCCATCGTCAAGATGTACGAACTCTCCACGACCGACGAGGTCAGCGCGCGGGCCGATCGGGCGGCCGCCGAGTACATCGAGTACACCCGGGCCCTCATCGCCGAGAAGCGAAAGAACCCCGACGGTCTTCTGGTGTCGGAATTGGTGCGGGTAGAAGACGAAGGCGACGTGTTGACCGAGGACGAGATCGTGTCGACCACCATGGTGCTGCTCGAGGCCGGCCATGAAGCGACCGTGAACACACTCGGAAACGGCGTGCGCGCCCTCATGCACCACCGTGATCAGTGGCAACGACTCGTCTCCGGCGAGGTCGAGACACGCGTCGCGGTGGAGGAGTTGCTCCGGTTCGACGCCCCGCTCCAGTTGTTCGAACGGTGGGTGCTCGAAGAGGGTGTGGAGATATGTGGGCAGTCGATGCGGGTGGGGGACGAAGTGGCCATGCTCTTCGGTTCGGCCGAGCGTGACCCTCGTCGTTTCGAGCGTCCCGACGAGTTCGACATCGGACGAGGAGACACCGCCCACATCGGCTTCGGTGGCGGCATCCACTTCTGCGTGGGTGCGCCTCTCGCGCGTCAGGAGATCGACGTGTCGTTGCGCGGACTCGTCGATCGATTCCCGAATCTCGAACTGGTGCGCGAGCCCGAGTATCACCCGAATTTCGTGATCCGGGGATTGAAGGAATTGCGGGTCAGCGGCTAGGCCAGAGCCCGTTGGCGCGAGCGATGCGCTCGAGGACCACGGTGTCGTCGGTCATGATGCCGTCCACCCCGAGATCGATGAGTCGCTGCATTTCGCGCGGGTCGTCGATGGTCCACACGTGCACTGGCTTTCCGGCACGTTGTGCTCGGGCGACCGATCGCGCCGTCACGACGGGAATCGGACCTTGTGACACCGGGACCTGGAAACAGTCGGGGCCGCGTGGAATCGAACCGGCGAGCCATTGCGTCACCTCCCGCGGACTGGCACTGGTGCAGACGCGCGCTCGTTGGCGAATGGTCGCCAGGCGACGATGGCTGAACGACCCGATGCAGACGCGATCGAGACAGTCGAGGCGATGCAAGAGGGCGAGGAGCGGTTCGACTGCTGCATCGGTCTTGGCATCGATGTTGAAGAACGCATCGGGAAATTCTTCGAGGAGATCGGACATGAGTGGAATCGAGTGATCGCCGGCCACCCGCGCCTCGGCCACGGCGCTCCAGGTGAGTTCGCCGATCGAACCGGGCCGACCACAGGTGCGACTCAGGTCGTTGTCGTGGAACGCGGCCAGCACGCCGTCGGCCGTCGCGTGGACGTCGGTTTCGAGATGCCGGTAGCCGAGTTCGTACGCGTGGCGAAAAGCGGCCATCGTGTTCTCGGGAGCGAAGCCGGTTCCACCGCGGTGGGCGAAGGGAATGAAGCCTCCGTCGTGGTTGATCGAGAGGTACCGGTGGGTCTTCACGACATCAGTATCGTCTGAAACATGTCGACTCAGCCATCTCATCGCCTCCGTCTGGCCGGCGAGACCTTCGCGGGAACGGGAAACATCATCGAAGTGCACAATCCGTTCGATGGTTCGCTCATCGGATCGGTGCCAGCGTGTTCGACCAGCGATGTCGATCGCGCCGTTGCGCGAGCCCGACAGGCCCTCGCGACCGGTATGCCTCTTCACCAACGTGCGACGATTCTCGACGAGGCCGCGCTGGCCCTGGCCTCGCATCGTGACGAGTTCGCACGGATCGTGGCCGCAGAAGCTGCCAAACCGTTACGCACCGCGCGCATCGAAGTCGATCGTGCCGTCGGCACGTTCCAGTTCTCGGCGGCCGAGGCTCGCAAGTTGGCCGGTGACGTGATTCCGCTCGACGCGATTCCGGCCGGTGAGGGAAAGATCGGTTTCACCATGCGCGTGCCGATCGGCGTGGTGGGAGCCATCGCACCGTTCAACTTTCCGCTCAACCTCGTGGTGCACAAGGTTGGGCCGGCCATCGCGGCAGGTTGCCCGGTGGTGTTGAAGCCAGCCTCGCAAACACCCTTTTCGTCGATTCGACTGGTGGAGATGTTGATCGACGAGTGTGGTCTGCCGGCCGACTTCATTCACGTGGTGACCGGTGGTGGTGGCACGGTGGGCAACGCGATCGTCGATCATCCCGACATCGCCCTCATCACCTTCACGGGCTCACCCGAGGTGGGTTGGGGAATCCGCTCACGGGCGCCGCGCAAACGAGTCGGACTCGAGTTGGGTAACAACGCTCCCGTCGTGATCGAACCGTCGGGTGACTGGAAAGCGGCCGCCAGCAAGATTCGACTGGCCGGATTCAGTCACGCCGGGCAATCGTGCATTTCCACTCAGCGCATCTTCGTGCACGAGACGATCGCCGATCGCTTCGTCGACGAGTTGGTGGCTCAGGTTTCGACTCTCGTGGTGGGCGATCCCCTCGACGAAGTGACCGAGGTGTCGGCTCTCATCTCCACGAGCGAGCGTGATCGCGTGGCGACTTGGATCGACGAAGCGGTGGCGGCCGGGGCCCGGGTGGCCTGTGGCGGGTCGGTCGATTCGACCGGCGTGTTGCAGCCGACGGTGCTGGTGGATGTGCGCCCCGACATGAAGGTGTGTGCCCGCGAAGTGTTCGGGCCCGTCGTGGCGGTCGCCCGGTACTCCGATGTCGACGAGGCGCTTCGCTTGGCCAACGAATCGGACTTCGGGCTGCAGGCCGCCATCTTCACGAGTGACTTGTCGGTCGCGCTGAAAGCGGTGCACGCCCTCGACTTCGGTGGCGTGCTGGTGAACGAGGTTCCGACCTGGCGCGCCGACCAACAGCCTTACGGCGGTCTGCGCGACAGCGGGAACACCCGCGAAGGTCCGGCCTACTCGGTCCGCGAGATGACCGAGATCAAGATGGTGGTGCTGGGCTCCTAGATCGAGCGCCCGGCGTTCTTCCAGTACTCGTCCTTGAGGAGACGCTTGTACAACTTGCCTGTGGGGTGACGCGGAAGTTCGGGTCGGAAGTCGATCGAGCGCGGGCACTTCACGTCGGCCAGATTGGAGCGGCAGAACGCGATGAGTTCGCGCTCGAGTTCCTTGGCCGCCTCGGCCGACGCGGGCATCTCCTTGGGCTGGACGACGGCCTTGACCTCTTCGCCGAATTCGTCGTTGGGAACGCCGAACACGGCGACGTCGACGACCTTCGGGTGGGTGACGAGAAGGTTCTCGGACTCCTGCGGGTAGATGTTCACGCCACCCGAGATGATCATGTACGCCTTGCGGTCGGTCAGGTACAAGAAACCATCGTTGTCGACATAACCGACGTCACCGAGTGTGCTCCAGCCCTTGGGGTGACGCGAACTCTTCGTCTTCTCGGGATCGTTGTGGTACTCGAACGATGCGCCTCCCTCGAAGAAAATGGTTCCGCTCTCGTAGGCGGGAAGTTCGTCGCCTTCGTCGTTGCAGATGTGGAGCGTGCAGCCCACGGGCATGCCGACGGTCCCTTCGTGGCCGAGCCACATGTCGCTGTTGCAGTACACGAAACCGTTGCCCTCGGTACCGGCGTAGTACTCGTGGATGACGCGTCCGAACCATTCGATCATCTGCTTCTTGACCGGGATCGGACAGGGCGCGGCAGCGTGGATCACGCATTGAATCGACGACACGTCGTACTTGGTTCGAACGGCGTCGTCGAGCTTCAGCATGCGCACGAACATCGTGGGCACGACTTGGCTGTGGGTGATCTTGTGCTTCTCGACCGCCTTCAGGTACTCCTCGGCGTCGAAATGTTCCATGACGACGGCGGTGGCACCCGTGGCCTGGGCAGCCATGGTGAAGCGCAGCGGAGCGGCGTGGTACATCGGCGCCGGCGAGAGGTAGATGCTGTCGGAGGTGAATCCGAAGAGCATGCCGAGCATTCCCGACACCGAGCCAGGAGACGTCTCGAGGGGAGTGCCGTCGAAGGGTTTGGCGACACCCTTGGGGAGGCCGGTGGTTCCCGACGAGTACAGCATGTCGTTGCCGGCCAAGCGATTGGGAAGTGGATCGGCCGGGAAGCGCGTCACCGCGTCCTCGTACGACTCGTAGCCGGGGATCGTGCCGTCGAGCATGAGGCGCAGGGCCACGTTGGGGGTGGGGGCGACGATTTCGGCCGCCTGATCGGCTTTGTACTTCGAGGTGATGAACACCTTGGCCGCGCAGTCGTTGATGATGTACGAGAGTTCGTTGCTGGTGAGACGCGACGACGCGGCGGTGTAGATGAGTCCGGCGTAGTGGCAGCCCCACAGCACTTCGAGGAACCGATCGTGGTTCTCCATGCAGATGGCCACGTGATCGCCCGGCTGCAACCCGGCCGACCGGAGCAACTGCGAAAGTCGGTTGGCGGCGGCATCGAGTTGGGCGAACGTCTGGGTGTATCCGGACCCCGCCATGATGAGCGCCGGCTTGTCGGGGGTGGTCGCAACATGTGTTCCGAGGTACATGCGTCGCAGAGTAGTGGCCTACCCTCGAACGCGTGGAGTCGTTCGCGCTGGAAGAGTTCGCTCGAATCATCGCCTCTCCGTCGTTCTCGGTGGGCGAAGCGGCTCTGGCCATGTCGTGGAGCATCCAGGAGACGATCGGATCGGTGTCGTTCGACGTGATCGATCACCTCGCCGCCCTCGACGATCTGGCCGGAGCGGTTCCCACTCCAACGGCGGCTGGTGTGGCCGACTTCTTGTTCGGCGGCGAGAGCCGCTTCCGCGGTAACACCGAGGCGTACTACGACCCGGCCAATTCGTTCCTCGACCAGGTTCTGCGATCGGGCCACGGTATTCCGATCTCGCTGTCGGTCGTCATGATCGAAGTGGGTGCACGACTCGGAGTGCCTTTGGCCGGGATCGGGCTTCCGGCTCACGTCGTGGTTGGAGAGTTCGATGGAGGTCGGATCGATCGCTTCTTCGATCCATTCGATCGGGGTCGAGTGCTCGATCGGGCCGGGTGTCGCGCTCTGGTCAGCCGATTGGCTGGGCGAACGGTGGTGATCCCCGAAGCGTCGTTCGAACCGATGTCGAATCTGGCTTTGCTCGAACGAATGCTCAACAATCTGAAAGCGATCTATTCGGCTCGATCCGACGATCTGTCGGCCGTGCGCGCTCTGGCGCGCGTGATGACGTTGCGCTCGATTCTTCCCGGCGTGGGCGATACCGAGACGAACGAGCGTTTCCGCCTGGCCGCTCCGCTCAACTGAGATGCCACACTGATCGCATGATCGATCAGACCATCAAGCGGTGCCTCGGCCAGATGATGCACGGAGTTCAAGTGGTGGGCGCGTCGTCGGGTGGAGTTCAACGGGCCTACTGCAGTCATTGGGTGTCGCAGGTGAGCTTTGCCGAACCGGTGGTGATGGCGTCGATCTCGCCCCGGCACGACACGTACCCGCTCATTCGCGATACGGGCCGCTTCTCGGTGTCGGTACTGGCGGGCGATCAGGTGGCGGTCGGCCAGTACTTCTCGTACCCCGGACGCAAGTTCCACTACATCGCGACCGAGTTCCTCGAGACCTGGCACGACCTACCGGTGGTGACCAACGCGATCGCGTGGCTCGACTGCGCGGTGTTCGAGACCAAGACCATGATCGACCACGAGTTGATCTTCGCCCGGGTGGACTCGGTGCAGGGCAATCGGCTCCGTGAGGCCCCGCTCACCTACTCCAGTCGCCTGGGCTGGCGGGTGGCCGGCGACAAGGCTCGTGAGCCAGGGGTGTCGGTGCGTGACGAACTCCTGGCCCGCCTGGCCGCGGCCGGCTACGCCGTCGAGTCGGCTGACGACGACTCGGCTGACGAGTGACACACCGCCCCGGTTGATCTGCGTCGCTGGACCATCGCTAGTTTTTGCCCATGAGCACCGCTGTACAGACCGCCGATGAAGTCCGCGTCAACACGCTGATCGACGAGCTCCTCGCCGAGTTCCCGCCCACCAAGACCGATCCGGTCACGTTCCTCGGGGCGCAGTACGACAAGGGACTCGCCTGGGTGCACTTCGCCGAGGGTCAGGGTGGTTTGGGGCTCAACCCGAAGTTGCAGCGCACCATCAACGAGCGCTTGTTCGCCGCTGGTGCACCGAATCCGGTTGGTCGCAACCCGATCGGTCACGGAATGTGCGGCCCGACGGTGGCGGTGTGGGGGAGCGACGCTCAGAAGCAGCGTTACCTGCGCCCGTTGTTCACCGGTGAAGAAGTGTGGTGTCAGTTGTTCTCCGAGCCCGGCTCCGGATCCGACTTCGCGGGTTTGTCGGCCAAGGGTGTTCGCGACGGTGGCGAGTGGATCGTGAACGGTCAGAAGGTGTGGACCACTCTCGCCCACCTGTCGCGTTGGGGTCTCCTCATCGTTCGCACCGATCCCGAGGCTGTGAAGCACGCCGGCCTCACCGCGTTCGTCGTCGACATGCAGGCTCCCGGTGTGGAGGTTCGTCCGCTGTACCAGATCACCGGTGAAGCCGAATTCAACGAGGTGTACTTCACCGACGTCCGGATCTCGCACGACGAGATGCTCGGCAACGTGGGCGACGGCTGGCGCGTGTCGCTCACCACGCTCATGAACGAGCGCGTGTCGATCGGCGGCGCGATCCCGGCCAAGGGGTCCGGCCCGATCCGCGATGCCGTGAAGGCGTTCAAGAATTCGGCTCCGCACAACCCGGCCACCAAGGACGAGTTGATGTCGCTCTGGACGCGGGCCGAATTGCTGCGCCTCACCAACATCCGCGCGTCGCAGATGCGCAAGATGGGTGATCCGGGCCCCGAAGGCTCGATCGCCAAGTTGGCGATGGCCGAACTGCACAAGGACATCTACTCGTTCACGGTGTCGCTGCTCGGCGCCGAGGGAATGCTCTTCCCGGGTGGCTTCGAGAAGATCCGACCCGAACATGCCATGGGCAACGAGACACCGCAGAAGGCGTTCTTGCGCAGCCGGGCCAACTCGATCGAAGGCGGCACCAGCGAAGTGATGCGCAACATTCTCGGTGAGCGTGTTCTCGGACTGCCGGGCGACGTGCGCGTCGATCGCGACGTCGCGTGGAGCAAGGTTCCCCGCAACTGATCGTCACGAACCGGACCGCAACAGCAGTCCGGTGAACAGAGCGGCCAGTGCCGTCAACAGTCCGAGTGCTCCACCCAGAGCGAGGGCGAGTTTGCTACGGCCGAGTGAGTGCACCGCGGCGCTCACTCCCGTGAGGGCGGCCAACGTGACGTGGACGAAGATCGTCACCTGGTAGTCGGTGCTCGTGTCGCTCACGCCGATGTCGACGATGCTCCAGATCCCGGTTGCCACCACGACCACGAAGGCTGGCCAGGCGATGCGGCCGAACGCCTGGGCCGCCACCTTGGTGCTCTCGGGAAAAGTGGCTCGCAGTCGAGGAACCAAGCCGCCGAGAACGATCTGACCACCGACCCACACCGAGGCGGCCAGGACGTGCAGGAACAAGCGGATGGTGTCGGCGGTGGGAGAGAGCATGACGACAGATTGGCAGATGGCGGGACTACACGGCCAGAAACGCCAACACGTCGCTGGCCGCCAATGACCGATCATCGACGCGAGGACGGTGGGCGAGAGATCCTCCCGACATCGCGGTGATCGCGACGTCGACAGCCGACTGCAGATCGCGCAGATTGCGCGGAGGCGGGAAGTACTCGTCTTCGTCGGTGATGCGAACTTCTTCGACGCCGTGAAGTGGAGCCAGGCGGGCGATCACCGCGTCGACGAGTTCTTCGGGTGCTGATGCACCGGCGGTGACTCCGACCGTGCCGGTGATGTCGAGTGGGAGCTCGTCGGCTCCGTTGATGCGAAAGACGCGACCGCAGCCGGCCTCTCGTGCGAGTCGCTCGAGAGCCCGCGTGTTCGACGAGTTGGCCGAACCGATGACCACGATCGCGTCGCAACGTGGCGCCATCGACATGAGCGCCGACTGGCGATTGGTGGTGGCGAAACACAGGTCGCTACGACCCGGGGTCCAGACATCGGGGAATCGCTCACGCACGCGAACGGCTACTCCCTCCCAATCGCGATGCGAGAGGGTGGTCTGGGCGAGCAAGGCGACCGGCTCGCTGAATACTGGCAGTGAGTTCACCTCTTCGATGGACTCGACACGCGAAATGGCATTGGGTGCGACGGCCATGGTGCCGACGGCTTCCTCGTGACCCTCGTGGCCGACGTACACGATGCGGAAACCTTTGCCGGCGCGAACCTTCACCTCGTGGTGAACCTTGGTGACGAGCGGGCACACGGAATCGACCACCACCGATCCGCGTTCACGTGCCGCCGCCACCACTTCGGGAGCCGAACCATGAGCGGACAACATGATGGGGCGACCGGTGGGAACCTCGGTGATGTCGTCGACGAAAACGACTCCCAACTTCTGGAAGCGCTCGACGACCAACTTGTTGTGCACGATCTCGTGGTAGCAGTACACCGGCGCCGGGAAGCTTCGAACCATCCACGCCAAGGCCTTGATCGCCATCTCGACACCGGCGCAGAAACCGCGCGGTGCCGCGAGCAGCACGCGATCGACCGACATGCGGTGAGGATAACCCGGCTCGTCGAAGGCCGTCGGTAGCCTGCCCGGCATGTCCGCACGGCGATCGAATCCGATTGTGGTCGCGGTCACACCAGGCTCACCGGCCGAGACCGCGGGCCTCGTCGTGGGTGACGAGGTGTTGTCACTCAACGGAACCGTTCCGCGTGACGTGATCGAATGGCGACTCCTCGCCGACACGGCCGAGGTCGAACTCGACGTGGCGCGTCAGGGTGTCGAACTCACGGTGCTGGTCCACAAGATCGAAGGGCAACCGCTTGGCGCCGAGGTGTCGAGTGCGGTCTTCGACCGCGTTCGCACGTGCGACAACCACTGCCCGTTCTGCTTCATCTACCAACTCCCGTCCGGAATGCGCAAGAGCCTCTACCTCAAGGACGACGACTATCGGCTGAGCTTCCTGTACGGGAACTTCACGACACTCACGCGGTTCACCGAGTCCGACCTCGAGCGCGTCGTGACTGAAGGTCTGTCGCCGCTCAACGTGAGCATCCACGCGACCGATCCCGATCGACGCTCCGACCTGCTGCGCAATCGCCGGGGCGGCATGAGCCTGCGGTGGCTGCGCGCTCTTCTCGACGCCGGAATCGTGGTGAACGGCCAGATCGTGGTGTGTCCCGGAGTCAACGACGGTGTCGTTCTCGACGAAACTCTCACCGGAATCCTCGATCGCTTTCCCGAAATCAACCACGTTGCCGTGGTTCCGCTCGGCATCAGTCGATTCAATCCCGAGTCGACGATGCGCGAGCACACGATCGACGAAGCTCGGGCGGTCGTCGACATCGTTCATGCGTGGCAGGAGCGCTTCCTCTCACTGTTCGGGCAGCGCAAAGTCTTCGCCGCCGACGAGTACTACTTGATGGCCGGTCTGCCGTTCCCCGTCGGCGAGGCGTACGAGGGTTTCGGCATGCACGAAGACGGCATCGGCATGGCGCGCACGTTCGAGTGGGAATTCACGGGTCGCGTGCACGAGCCCACCGGACCGCAGAGCGGATTCTTCGCGTGGGTCGACGGTGCACCGGCCGAGGGGTATCGCGCGCCGCGCAATCCCGCTGGCGACACCGGTCTGCGCGGATGCGGCGATCCGACATCGGTCACCATTCGTCGTCGAGTCGATCGTGATGCGCCGGTGGCGATCCTGACCGGCGAGTACGGTGCTCGGGTGCTCGCACCTCTCGTCGAATCTCTGCGGCGCAACGACATTCGTGTGGTTCCAGTCGTCAACGAGTATTTCGGGGGCAACACCGCGGTCACGGGTCTGATGACCGGGCACGACCTCTCTCGAGTGCTGAGCGACCAGCCAATGGGGCATCGCTATCTGTTACCCGACGTCTGTTTGTCGGAGGGTCGATTCCTCGACGGCCAGCGGGTGGAAGACCTTCCGCGACCGGTCGAAGTCATTCCGACCGACGGGATTTCGCTACGGCGAGCATTGGAGACGGTATGACCGAGATCGACGAAGAACTTCCTCAGGTGGTCATCGTCGGCCGTCCGAACGTCGGCAAGAGCACCTTGTTCAACCGCATCGTGGGCGAGCAGATGGCCATCGTCGAAGACCGCCCCGGTGTCACTCGTGACCGCAAGGAACAGCCGGCCGAATGGCTCGGTCACCGCTTCCTGCTCGTCGATACCGGTGGATGGCTGCCGCAGGGCAGCGAACTCGACGCGAAGGTGAGTCGACAGGTGGAGGCCGCGGTGCGATCGGCCGATCTCGTGCTCTTCGTCGTGGACGGATCGGTCGGCATCACGGACGATGACGAGTCGGTGGCCAACTGGCTCCGTCGTGTCGACGTGCCAATCCTGCTGGTGGTGAACAAAGCCGACAACGATCGACGCGAGACCGATCGATGGGAGTTCTTGTCGCTCGGAGTCGGCGAACCGCTTCCGGTGAGCGCCCTGCACGGACGCCGGGCCGGCGACCTCCTCGACGAGGTGATCGCGCGGATTCCCGAAGTCATGGTCACCGAATTGCCCTGGCTCGAGGAATCGCCCAAGGTCGGCGGGGAGCGTCCGCCGCGCGTGGCGTTGGTGGGCCGTCCGAACGTGGGCAAGAGCACGCTGTTCAACCGCTTGGTGGGTGAGGACCGTTCGGTGGTGCACGACATGCCGGGCACCACGCGCGATTCGATCGACACACTCGTCGAAACCGAAGACGGTCCAGTCGTCTTCGTCGACACGGCTGGTATGCGCCGGCGCTCGCGTATCGACGACTCGGCCGAGTACTACTCGCTCGTTCGCGCATTGCGCGCGGTCGACGATGCCGACATCGCATTCCTCGTGATCGACGCGACCGAAGGTGTGACCGCCCAGGACCAGCGTCTCGCCGAGCGCATCGACGCCGCCGGATGTCCCATCGTCGTAGTTCTGAACAAGTGGGAGATGGTCGACACCGGCGAGGATCGCGAGAACGTGGAGACCGAATTGAAGCGCAAACTCCACTTCGTGGGTGAGGCGCCCATCATGAAGATCTCAGCACTCACGGGCAAGGGTGTGCACAAGCTGCGCCCCGTTCTGCAAGACGCGATCGAGCAGTATCACCGGCGTGTGCCGACTCGCGACGTCAATCGGGTGATCTCGGAGGCTCAGCAACGTCAGCCGGCCGGAGGTGGGGCCAAGGTGATGTACGCGTTGCAGGGTGCGACCGACCCGCCGACTTTCACGCTCTTCGTCAACCGCGAACTTCCTCAGTCGTACATCCGGTACCTCGAGCGCTCGATCCGCGAGGCGTTCGAGTTCGGGCCCACACCGATCAAGTTGCGTGTTCGCCGTCGGAGCGAGTGATGCCCTTCTGCGAGGAGTGTGCGCGTTACTTCGCGCCTAGCGCTATGCGCAGCGATGGATCGTGTCCGCAGTGCGGTCGGGTCCTCGACACTCCGGCGTACACGGCCAAGAACCTCGATCTGCACGAATTGGCCGATGCCAAGGCCCCGTGGCACTTCAAGCTCCTGGTGGTCGCGCTCTGCCTGTACCTGGGCTGGCGCATCGTCGACCTGTTCCTTTAATCGGCCTCACGGTCGGCCTCACAGTCGGCCTCACGGTCGAGCCCCGCTAGGCTCGGCAGTCACGCCACGGGCTGTGGCGCAGCTTGGTAGCGCGCTTGACTGGGGGTCAAGAGGTCGCAGGTTCAAGTCCTGTCAGCCCGACGTTGCGACCGCCGGCCCGTGCCGG